>NZ_JBIALS010000035.1:0-84518 GCF_042873655.1 Streptomyces sp. NPDC004609
GTTGATGTCCGCCATGGGGGCGAGGTCGTCGTCGTGCCAGCGGCGGAGGATGAGGCGGGGAGTGCGGATCTCGGTCATGCCCCCATCCTGCCGGAACTCGCCGCCGCGCCACCCCACCCGCACCGCTGCGGACCCTGCCGACCGGTGGCACCACCTGGAGCGGGCCCACATCCCAGCCCTGGCCCTGCCCCCACATCCGCCACCACATCGCCATGCTCGGACTCACCCAGCGACAGCGCGATCAGCGCGAGGCCCTCGGTCAGGTCATCCGGATCATCGTCGCCGCCCCCGGATCGGCCCTCAGCCGCTATCCGGAAGGCAACACCGGCAGAGCCAACGTACCCCTCACGCAGCCCATGCCTTTGCCCGACGACCTCGCTGCCATCCTCACCACCTAATGGGAGCCACCGGGTCGGAGAGACTCGGTGCCGTAGCCGCCAGCAGGTGAGCACTATCACCGCCGGAACCGTTCGAGTTCTGGGTTCAGACCGTGCCCCTGCTGGTGGTCGGGAGGCCTGACCGCTGATGGGGTGGCGTGCCCGCCCTGCGGGGCGTGAGCACTGAATCCATGAGGCCGCGCGCCGCGCCTTCCGCAGGCTGCACCGCCGTGCGAAGTACGTGACTGGGAGGGTCTGTTGCTGCTGATCGGTGATGACTGGGCCGAGGAACACCACGACGTCGAGCTCCAGGACGAGACCGGCCGCAAGCTCGCCACGGCGAAGCTTTCCGAGGGAGTGGAGGGAATTGCCAGGCTGCACGAACTCGTGGCCCGGCACGGCGGCGGGGATCTTGACCCGGCCGGCGTGGTGGTCGGGATCGAGACCGACCGCGGGTCGTGGGTGCAGGCCCTGATCGCCTCGGGCTACCAGATCTACGCGATCAACCCACGGCAGGTCGCCCGCTTCAAAGAACGCTACGGAACCTCCGGGGCCAAGAGCGACCGAGGAGATGCCCACGCGCTCGCTGACATGGTCCGCATCGACCGGGCCCAGTTGCGGCCGGTGGCCGGGGACAGCGACCAGGCCCAGGCCGTCAAGGTCGTCGCCCGCGCCCACCAGACCCTGATCTGGGAACGGACCCGCACCTACCAGCGCCTGCGCACGGCGCTGCGCGAGTACTTCCCCGCCGCTCTGCACGCCTACGCGGACCTGACCCTGACCAGCACCGAAGCGATGGAGCTGCTGATCAAGGCACCCACCCCGCAGGCGGCGGCAAAGCTGACCCGCACCCAGATCACCGCGGTCCTGGCCCGGCATCGCCGCCGCAACCGGGACGCGAAAGCAGCCGCCATCCAGGCGGCCCTGCGTCAGCGGCAGCTCGGTCTGTCCGAGCCGGTCACCGCCGCCTACGCGGCCGCCGCCACCGCCCACGCACGCCTGATCACCGCGCTGAACGAACAGATCGCCGCGCTGGAGGAGCAGGTGAAGGCGCATTTTCTCGCGCATCCGGACGCTGAGATCTACCTCTCGATGCCCGGCATCGCGGAGATCACCGGCGCCCGGGTGCTCGCCGAGTTCGGAGACGACCCCACCCGCTACGCGTCCGCGAAGGCCCGGAAGAACTACGCCGGCACCAGTCCCGTCACCCGGGCCTCCGGCAAGAGCCACACCGTCCAGTCCCGCTACATCCGCAACAACCGCCTGGCCGACGCTTTGCAGAACCAGGCGTTCGCCGCCCTGCGCGCCTCACCCGGCGCCCGCCACTACTACGACAAGCAACGAGCCCGTGAGGCCGGCTACAACCCCGCCCTCCGCCAGGTTGGCAACCGGCTCGTCGGCATCCTCCACGGATGCCTCAAGACCCGCACCCACTACGACGAAGCGACCGCCTGGTCACACCACGCCCACCCCCACGCCGCTTGACCTCAAACGACATGGAGTGTCTGAACCTGCGGGCAGCGGTCAGTCTCAAAGTGCAGCCACAACCTGGACCACGCCCGCCACGTGCGACATACCACCCATTTACTGACTTCGGCTCGTTAGGGTGATCTTTCTCGAAGTCCCTGATGGACCCGGAGTGTTGTCTGTATCCCATGGTGTATGAGGTATGCGGACGGGGGCGGATTGACCGCTGCGGGTCAGCTGCGCCGGGAGACGGTACGGATGCAGGCGGCTGAGTTGTTTGAGCAGAGGATCCAGCCGTCGGAAGTGGCGCGGCGTCTGCGGGTGAGCCGGAAGTCGGCTTACCAGTGGCACGAGCTGTGGCGGGATGGCGGTGTGCGGGCTCTGGCCTCTCGCGGCCCGAGCGGTCGCGGTGCCGTCTGTCCCCGCGCTGCCTGGAGAAGCTCGCCGCGTATCTGGAACAGGGCCCGGCCGCGCATGGCTGGGTGGAGGACCAGGTGTGGACCGCGGCGCGGGTGGCTACGCTGATCGGCCGGAAGTTCCACGTCTCCTACAGCGTCTCGGGCGCGACAAGGCTGATGCACCGGCTCGGGTTCTCCCCGCGGGTTCCCGTCCGGCGGGTGGCAGAGCGTGACGAGGAAGCCGTCGCGGTGTGGAAGGAGGCGACCTGGGCGGAGGTAAAAGAGCCCGGGCGGCCTGCGGGGGCTGCATCTGCTTCGAGGACGGGGCAGGCTTCACCCGCAGACCGCCCCAAGGCCGTACCTGGGGACGGCGGGGCCGTACCCCGCAGGTGACGGTCGGCGGGCGCCGCTCGGGGCGGTTGTCGGTGGCCGGACTGATCGCGATACGGCCCGGCTCCCGCACCCGGCTGTGCCACCGCCTGCGCACCCACCCCGCGGGCGGAGGCACACGCCGCAGTATGAGCGAGCGCGACTTCATCGCACTGATCGACGGCGTCCACCAGCTCGTCAAGGCCCCGATCGTCCTGGTCTGGGACCGGCTCAACACCCACGTCTCCCACGCCATGCGTGAGCTGATCGCCGAGCACGAGTGGCTGACGGTGTTTCTCCTTCCCGCCTACTCGCCCGACCTCAACCCCGTGGAGTGGGTCTGGGTACACGTCAAGCGCAGCCTGGCCAACCTCGCCGTGGTCGCCCTCGACCGGCTCGAAGCCCTCGTCCGCAACCGGCTCAAACGACTTCAGTACCGGCCCGCCACCCTCGACGGCTTCATAGCCGGCATCGGCCTCACCCTCGACATCCCAACGTCACCCTAACGAGCCGAAGTCAGCAGTAATGGCTGGCACAGCGGGCGCGGGCGGCAGCCGCGGCGGTGTGGGCGCGGGTCCGTCCTCAGGCGCCGGACGGGGACTTTCCCTGTTCGGAGGGTCTGCGGCCCGGAAGTCAGGGCACGGAGTGAGCCGAGGTGGTGACCGTAGGTCGGGCACAACTCAATCGGCCTTGATCCGGACACCGGGTCGCCACTCCTCCGATGGCGCAGGCGGGCGCCGGTTCCCCCGGGGGCACTGGCGCCCGCGCGCCCGGTGGTTCAGAGGGTGCAGCCGGTGGTGGCGTTGCCGATGGGCAGGGGCACGGTGTGGCTGGGCGGCGGGGTGACACCGCGCCGGGTCCACGCCACCAGCTCGTCGAAGGCCGCGGTGAAGCACGACTGCATCGGCCGGACGGCCTTCGGCGCGAGGTCGTGGAAGCCGTCGGTGTGGGTGCCGTTCTCGATCCGGTAGTACCTGTGCAGCTCGCCGCGGCCCGAGCCCTTCACCATCCGGTCGTACACGTCGCCGGTCCGGGTGATCGGCAGCTGGACGTCGAAGGTGCCCTGGATGGTGATCAGAGGCCGGGTGATACGGCCGGTCAGCGAGACCCGCCCGACCGCGTCGTGGACGCTGTCGGGCCTGGAGGCGTAGTCGTAGTCGGTGTCGCAGCCGGCGCCCGTCCCTTCGGGGCAGAACGGCGTGCCGGCCTCGGTGGCGCCGTCGTAGTCGGGGTCGAACTCCTCGCGGAAGATGCGCTGCAGCGGGTCCCACTGGTTCAGGTAGTGGGCCTTCCACAGGGCCTCGGAGCCCTTGGGGTACCCCTCGGCGTACATGGCCTCGGCCGCGCCGGGTTCGCCCCGCTCCCAGCGGGGGAAGGCACGCAGTGCCGGGGGCAGGTTGGTCAGCAGGTTGGGCTCGTCCCGGGTGAGCAGCAGGCCGTTCCAGTCGATGCCACCCGAGTAGAGCTGCGGGAAGCGCTCAAGCTGCCAGCGCACCAGGTAGCCGGCGGCGGAGAGGCCGGCGGCGTACGTCCGGGCGGGCGGCTTGCCGTAATGCCTGGCGGCCACCTGCTTGGCGGCGACGGTCAGCTGGGTGAGCCGCAGGTGCCACTCCATGACCGCGTCACCCGGCTTCGCGCCGTCCTTGTACAGCTCGGGGCCGGTGTTGCCCTTGTCGGTGGCGGCGTACGCGAAGCCCTTCGCCAGCACCTGGTCGCTGATGATCCGGTCGTTGGCGTACTGGCGCCGGACGCCGGGCGGGCCGGCGACGACCAGGCCGCCGTTCCAGTGCTCGGGCAGCCGGATCACGAACTGGCTGTCGTGGTTCCAGCCGTTGTTGGTGTTGGTGCGGGAGGTGTCCGGGAAGTAGCCGTCGAGCTGGATGCCGGGCACGTGCGAGGGGTTGACGGTGTTCAGGGCCTGGAGCTGGGCGTAGTCCTGCGGGTTGGTGAGGCCGAGCGGACGGGTGCCGGCCGTGGTCAGGTCGTCCAGGCAGTGGCTGACCAGGCGCTCCGCGCCGGAGACGCGCAGCCGCTGCCCTTCACAGACCGAGTCGGCGGCGCTCGCCCCGGCTGCGGGGAGGAGGCCGACCGCCAGCAGGGCGGGTACGAGGGCGACGCGGAGGCGCCGACGTCGTGACATCGGGCGGGACATGGTTCCCACACTCCTTGGGATGGGTGGTGCGGTGACAGGGACAGGCGGACCGTAGGCCGCGCGACCGGATGCCGAGGAGTGCCGGACGGTCACTCCTCCCGGCATCCGGCACCCCGTCGCGGCCACCCCCGTGCCGATCGGCACATGACCTGTGGCCAGACTTCGCGCGAGACCCGCACCCAGCGGCCCCGGTCCCGTATCGTCCCTGGCGAAGCGCTGCTTGGAGGGGGGACGGATGGCCTCGCCGCCGACCGCCGTACCGTGGATACCGCCCGTCCTGTACACGGCGGTCCTGGCCGGTGGCATTTACCACGCCGTCGTTTCGGACGGCCCCGTGCGCGTCGGGCGCACCGGGGGCTTCGTGGCGGGGCTGGTCCTGCTCGTCGCCCTCGAACTCGTCGAACGGCGCCGCTGGTCGCCGAGCACCCCCGTCCGTCCGGCGGCAGCCCTGCTGGCCGCCCGCCTCGCGCTGTTCTCGGCCGTGGCCGTGCTGGACGGCTCGGGTGTCTCGCGGGCCCTGTTCGTCCTGGTGCCGTTCACCGCCTACCTCGTTTTCGGCCGACGGACGGGGCTGGCCTGCGGCGCGGGCTGCGTCGTCCTGCTGGTCACCGGCTACACGCTGTGGGTGCCCCGGTGGTGGGTGCGGGTGGAGTACGTCTCCGACCTGCTGATGTTCGGCCTGGGGCTGGCGCTGGCGGTGTCGATGGCAGCCGTCGCCGTACGGGAGCAGCAGGGGCGGTCGCGGCTGGAGGGCGTCCTGGCCGAGCTGGAGAACTCCCACGAGCGGCTGTCCGAGTACGCCCTGCGGGTGGCGGAGCTGTCCACGGCCGACGAGCGCAACCGGGTCGCCCGGGAGATCCACGACAGCCTCGGGCACCATCTCACCGCGGTCGCCATTCAGTTGGAGAAGGCCGAGGCGTTCCGGGAACGCGACCCGCGGGCCTCGGCCAAGGCGGTGTCGGACGCCCGCTGGTCCGCCGGGCGCGCGCTCACGGAGGTCCGCGAGTCCGTGAGCGCGCTGCGCGACGCCCGGCCCTTCTCCCTCACCCGCGCGCTCGCCGACCTGGTCCGCCACCTCGGCGACGACCGCCTGACCGTGACCCTCCACGTCACCGGGGACGAAGCCGGGTACGACGCCGCATCGCTCACCGCCCTGTACCGGACCGCCCAGGAGGCGCTCACCAACGCCCACCGGCACGGGCGGGCGACCCGCATCGACGTCACAGCCGCCTACGGTGAGTCCACGGCCCGGCTGGTCGTCGCCGACAACGGGCGGGGCTTCACCGCCGACCCGGCCGCGCGTCCGAGCGGCACCGGCTTCGGGATCCGCGGTATGCGCGAGCGGGTCGAACTCCTCGGCGGACGTGTCGACATCGACGACCACTCGGACCCCCGGGCAGCCGACGGAGCGGTGGTCACCGTCACCGTCCCGCGCAGCCCGCTGCTCGCGGGGAGCTCCGGATGACCGGCCCCGAGGATCCCGATGCGCCGGTGCGCGTCCTGGTCGTCGACGACCAGGAGCTCGTCCGGGAGGGGATCGCCTCGCTGCTGGGCATCCAGCCGGGCATCACCGTCGTCGCCGCCGCGTGCGACGGACCGCAGGCCGTCCAGGCCGCCGTTGTCCATCGGCCGGATGTCGCCCTGGTCGACGTCCGGATGCCGGGCATGGACGGCATCGACACCACCGCCGTCCTCGCCACCCGGGTGCCCTCGTGCCGAGTCGTCATGCTGACCACCTTCGACGACCAGGACTACGTCGCCCGCGCGCTCGGGGCCGGCGCCGTCGGCTACCTGCTCAAGAACCTCCCCTCCGCCGAACTCGCCCGCTCCGTACGCCTCGTCCACGCCGGTGTCGCCCCGCTCGACACCTCGGTGGTGGCCCGTCTCGCCACTGCCCTGACGTTCCCCGGTCCGGCGGCTCCCGCCCCGGAGTCGTCACCCGGCCCCCAGGGCCCGGGCCCGGCCGAGGCACTGACCGGACGCGAGGTGGACGTGCTGCGCCTGATCGCGCACGGCTCGACCAACCGGGAGATCGCCTCCCGGCTCTTCCTCAGCGAAGGCACCGTCAAGAACCACATCTCCCGTATCCTCGGCCGCCTCAACCTCCGCGACCGCACCCAGGCCGCCCTGTACGCCCGCGACCACGGCCTGCTCTGAACGAAGCGCTCGGATCTATCGATGGACGCGATGCGGGAGGCGGGTCGGCTCGTAGCCCAGGCGCTGACCGCCGCGCGTGAGGCGGCGGGCGTCGGCGTCAGCCTGCGGGAACTGGACCGGGCGGCCCGCGCCGTCCTCGACGGGGCCGGAGCGGGTTCGCCCTTCCTCGGCTACCACCCGCAGTGGGCGCCGATGCCTCTCCCCGCCGTGCTGTGCGCCTCCGTGAGCCCGTGCAGGGCGCGGGCGGCCTCGCGACCCCGCCGCCCGGCTTGTTCGCAGCGATGAAGGAGGTGCTCGACGAGTACGGCATCCTCCTGGTCTCCGACGAGGTCCAGACGGGCTGGGGCCGCACCGGCGCGTCCTTCCTCGGCATCGGGGCCCATGGCGTGACCCCCGACGCGATCACCTTCGCCAAGGGCCGCGGCGACGGGCCCGCCGTCGGCGGTGTCGTTGCGCGCTCCGAGCTGATGGACAGTCTCACCGCGAACTCCATCTCCACCGCGGGCGGCAACCCGTCGCCATGACGGCAGGGCTCGCCACTCTCGACCACCTGCTCTCGCACGACCACCAGGCCAACGCCGACAAGGTCGGCGAGCGGCTGCTGACCGGGCTGCGCGCCATCGCGGACGGCTGTCCGCTGGTGGGGGCGCACGCGGTACGGGACTCATGATCGGGGTGGAACTGGTCCGTCCCGGTACCAAGGAACCCCATCCGGAGGCGACCGGCGCCGTCCTGGAGCGGGCGCGTGAGCGCGGACTACTGGTCGGCAGGGGCGGCCTGCTGGGCAACGTCATCCGGGTCACCCCGCCGATGACCGTCACCGGGGACGAGACGGAGGAGGCCTTGGCCGTGCTCGGGGACGTGCTCACCAACGTGAGCGACTCGGTGCTGAACGCCTGATCCAGCCCGGGCCCTGTCGTCAATCCGCCGGTCCGGGCCCGCGAGCGTGCCGCGACCGGCGGATCCGGTCGTCTCACTGCCAGGAGTGCCCTCGCGTCCCGTGCCGCGGGATCACGCTCCCGGTACCGGCGCCACCGTGGCCTGCGGGCGTTCGTCCTTGCGCCAGGTGACCGTCGCCCTGAGCGTGGCCTTACCCCCCGCTTCGGTGAGGACGCTCACCAGCTGGCCGCTCTTGACCGCGACCTCGATGGCGAACTCCGGCGCGACCTCGTCGGGCGAGGTTGCGCGGGAGTGTCCCCTCGGTCCAGCGGAGTTCGGTGGCCGGCCACTCGGAGAGGTAGCGGCACAGGGCGTCGGGTGCGGGCGGCAGCCACTCGGAGGGGTCCCGGTCGGCCTTCGAGCGGTTGGACCGCGCGCTCACGGCCACGAGGCTGCCGGCCTGACCCTGGTCGTTGGCGTACGCCTTGCGGCGCGCCGCCGTCCAGCCGTACGCGCCGGAGTCCCACGCCTCGGCGAGCGGACCATGTGGTCGATGTCGACCGAGGAGGCCGATTTCACGGCGGTGTCGTTGAAGTACGACCACCAGGTCCGCCGCTCAGCCCACACTGGACGCCCACCGTCGGCGCTTGGACGGCCTCCGGGATCAGCACTTCGTTGCGGTTGTGGCAGCCGTCGGTCGGGTTCAGCCCGGCGTTCCAGTGCTTGAAGGAGTCCCGGGTGCAGCCCGTGCGGTCCTCGACGGCCACATCGAGGAGGCCCGCCCCAACTCCGATGCGAGCGGACTGCTCTGCGGGCGCGGTCGGAGAGGCGGCGGCGTGGGCGGGAGCGGTGAGAGTGAGCGACAAGGCGGGGACGGCCGCGGCGACGAAGGCACGCTTCATGATGGTGATGACATGGCAGAGACAGCAGCGCGGTGTTGGGCGGGGGAGTGGAGCGGCGGGACCCCACCGCAACGGGTGCCTGCGCGAACGGGAGTCCCCTGGGCGAGTGCGGGCTCACGCACCGCATCACCTGTGGAGGCGCGGGGGACTGCGTGGCCGGTCGGCGGAGGGTGGTCGCGGCCGCCGCCCACGCACCACTCCATCCCGTCGAGCGTTACAGACCACGGCGGCCCGCGTGCAGGCGGCGTGGGGCTGGCGCGAGCGCCGCCCGTGCCTCGCAGGCCGTCCGGGCCGGCACGACCCGACGTCGGAATGTGATGGGAGAAGCGGCTCCTCGGTGGTCCCCGAGATGCCCTGGACGGGCAAGCGCCGCATCCTGGAACGGAGCCGACGAGTCGGGATGGACCGCCGATGGCGAACCTCATGCGAGTGGTCTCGCGCTAGGGCAGACGCCTGCACCAGGGGCAACGGAGCGCGGGACGGACCCCGGCCGCATGTACCCACCGCGTGGGAGGGGAAGGGAGCGCCGCAGTGCAAGTGAACGGGGATTTTCCCTGGGCGACCGACAGCACGGCCGAGTCGTCCTGACCACCGACCGCCTGGCCGTGATTGCCCTTGCCCACAGGCACCACACAACCAGGAGCAACCACCAGCCATGAACGCGTACAAACCAGTCCATCGCGTAGCGATCGTCGGCACCGGCACCATCGGAGCGAGCTGGGCGACGCATTTTCTCGCTCGTGGCTTCGACGTCACAGCAACCGACCCTGCCCCGGCTGCGGAGAAGGCCCTCAGGTCGTACGTAGACGCAGCCTGGGAGTCGGCAGCCACGCTCGGAGCCGAACCCGGAACCTCACCCGATCGCCTGAGGTTCACCGCCGATATGCGACAGGCCGTCGCGGACGCCGATTTCGTGCAGGAGAACGCGCCGGAGCGCCCGGAGCTGAAGGTCAAGCTGTTCGCCGACATCGACGAGACGACACCGCCGGACTCGATCATCGCGTCGAGTTCGTCGGGCATCACGATGAGTGTCATCCAAGCGGAGTGCCGGCGTCCGGAGCGCACCCTCATCGGGCACCCCTTCAACCCGCCGCACATCATCCCGCTGGTCGAAGTCGTCGGCGGAACGAAGACCGCCCCGGAGACGATCCGGGACGCAATGTCCTTCTACGCCGCGATCGGCAAGAAGCCGATTCACCTCAAGAGGGAGCTCCCCGGGCACGTCGCCAACCGTCTCCAGGCCGCGCTGTATCGGGAGGTCGTCCACCTGATCGAGCAGGGTGTGCTCGACGTCGCGGACTCCGACGACGCGGTGTCCTGGGGTCCAGGACTCAGGTGGGGTGTCATGGGACCCAATCTGCTGTGGCATCTCGGCGGCGGCGAGGGCGGTATCCAGCACTTCATGGACACCCTCATGCCTCGATTGACCGGGATGTGGCAGGACCTGGGCACCCCGGAGCTCACACCCGAACTCAGAGAGAGGATCGTCGACGGTGTCCTGGAAGAGGTGAACGGCCACTCGGTCGACGAACTGGCCGCCCAGCGTGACGCGATGCTGCTCAGTCTGCTGGCTGTGCGCGCCGCATCCGGCCCGCACAGCGGCACAGCCGGCCGGTCGGCATGAGACGGCACCCGTGCACTGGGTTCTCACCCGAGAGGAGAGACGGTGACACAGCGGCAGGAAAGACTGTTCGTGCTGGAACTCAGCGGTGACGGCCGCGTGTTCCGTGTGAACCCCGACGGTTCCGACAAGAAGGTCATCGTCACCGGATGCAGGTACCCGGATGGTGTGGCCGTCGATGTCGGGGCAGGTCACATCTACTGGACGAACATGGGGTCTCCGCCGGTGAACGACGGCTCGATCGAGCGCGTCGACCTGGACGGAAGCGATAGGACGACGATCGTTCCCAGCGGCGGAACGCACACGCCGAAGCAGCTGCACTTCGAGGCCGCCGGCAAGAAGCTGTACTGGGGCGATCGCGAAGGGATGCGCGTCATGCGCTGCGACCTCGATGGGTCGAACGTAGAGACCCTCGTGCAGACAGGGCAGGGAGACGACGACAGCCGCGACCAGACCCGATGGTGCGTCGGAGTCGCCGTCGACCCTGGTGGCGGGCACTTGTACTGGACACAGAAGGGCCCGAGCGATGCGGGACTGGGGAAGATCCTGCGGGCCGCAATCGACCTTCCCGCCGGCGAATCTGCTGCCGACCGCAGCGACATCGAGGTGCTGCTCCAGGGGCTGCCGGAGCCGATCGATCTGCAGCTCGACCTCGCTGAGCGCACGCTGTACTGGACCGACCGAGGGGACCCGCCGCGAGGCAACTCCGTGAACCGCACGCCGATGGATCCGCCGGACGGACAGCGAGAGCCCGAGATCTTGTGGACCCATCTGATGGAAGGCATCGGCATCGCTCTCGATCTGGACGGCGGCCGCATGTTCGTGACCGACATGGCCGGGACCGTCTACGCGGCGGATCTCGACGGATCGAACCGGCGGGAGATCCTCATCGCGCAGGGCAACCTCACGGGGATCGCCCATGCCGTGATTCCCACGTGATTTCAGCGACGGTGGTGGTGGTGTCGGGCTGCTGCTGCTGCTGCTTGCGTCGTGGGGCAGCCCCGTGGCGGGCGTCACCGCACATTGCACCCGACGTGACGGTGAGACCTGAGATGCGGCACCCGTGTGGTGCGGCAGAATGGACAGCGGAGCCTTCGTGCAGGCAAGCGGTGCATGCTTGGGGATTCGGTCGGCGATCGCTCGAGAGTCCGACGGCCCGGGCGCACATCCCGGGCGAGGTGTTGGCTCCGCCCGGGCGTCAGGGAGACCACACACCGCTGGGGACGCCGATGTCGCCATGGAGAAGGCCGCGGAGCGCAAGCCGCAACCAATGAGGTGATCTCGACGGCGATCACTTCCGGGTTCCGCCGAGCATGAGGGCGGCGCGGGCGAGTTCCTGCTCCTGCTGAGGCTACGCAGCCGACGAAGGCGAGCATGCTGAAGGGTGGCCCTGCCATGAACCTCGCGTCGAACGTCGGGCGAAGCGCCAGCGCCCGCCCGGACCGCGCCGCGCTGCGTCTGGGGGACGACATCCTCTCGTATCACGCGCTTGACCAGGTCAGTGCCCGCATGGCGGGACTGCTCCGGGACCGCGGCGTCAAACCAGGCGACCAAGTCGCGATCATGCTGCCCAACAGTCCGGATTTTGCCATCGCCTACTTCGGCGTGCTCCGGGTCGGCGGCGTCGTCGTTCCGATGAACCCCCTGCTCAAGGCCCGGGAGGTCGCCTACTACCTCGGTGACTCGGGCGCCCGGCTGCTGTTCGCCCGGCCCGCCTTCCCCGACGAGGTACGCACCGGCGCACAGCAGGCCGAGGCCGATGCGGTGGTCGTCGATCCCGGTGGATTCGACGCGCTGCTCGCCTCCGCCCCACTCGCTGAGGGCGTGATCGAGAGGCGCGAGGACGACACCGCGGTGATCCTCTACACATCGGGGACGACCGGTGAGCCGAAGGGCGCGGAACTGACCCACGCCAACCTCACCCGAAACTGCGACGTCGTGGCGGCCGAGTTGCTTCATCTCACCTCGGACGACGTGATCTTCGGTGGGCTCCCTCTGTTCCACGCGTTCGGGCAGAGCTGCACGCTCAACGCCACCGTCGCCTCCGGCGCGTGTCTGACATTGCTACCGCGCTTCGACGCCGGGCAGGCGCTGCAGATGCTGGCCGAGCACGGGGTGACGGTCTTCGCCGGGGTGCCGACGATCTTCAGCAGGCTGTTGCAGCCGCCGGACCGGGACGCCTATGACGTCTCCCGGCTCCGGCTGGCCGTCTCCGGTGGCGCGGCCATTCCGGTCGGGGTGCTGCGTTCCTTCGAGGCCGCGTTCGATTGCGTCGTGCTCGAAGGGTACGGGCTGTCGGAGACCTCGCCGGTCGCCTCGTTCAGCCGCGTGGACGCCCCGCGCAAGCCCGGCTCGATCGGCACCCCGATCCCTGGCGTGCAGATGCGGGTCGTCGACGACAGCGGCAACGAGGTGCCGCAGGGCGAGACCGGCGAGATCGTGATCCGCGGTCACAACGTGATGAAGGGGTACTGGCAGCGTCCCGAGGCCACGTCCGCCGCGATCCGCAACGGCTGGTTCCACACCGGAGACCTCGCCCGGGTCGACCCGGACGGGTACTTCTGGATCGTCGGCCGGCAGAAGGATCTGATCATTCGTGGCGGGTACAACGTGTACCCGCGCGAGGTTGAAGACGTGCTGTACGAGCATCCGGCGGTGGCCGATGCCGCGGTCATCGGCCTGCCCAATCCGGATCTCGGCGAAGAGATCGGCGCAGCCGTCGTTCTCAAGCCAGGCGCCGCTGCCACAGCCCAGGAACTGCGCGATTACGTCAAGCGCCAGGTCGCCGCGTACGAATATCCGCGGAAGGTATGGATCGTGGACGTGCTGCCGAAAGGGCCGACCGGCAAGATCCTCAAGCGGGAGATCGTCCCGCCGGCCGCCGGGCAAGCGCCGAGCTGACGCCGCGGGGCGAGGTTGTGGGCATCTGCTCATGCAGCCGGCGGGGTCGCCAGGATGTGCGGTCGGTGTACCGTCAGGAGGGGTTCGTTCGCAGGACGGACGGGCCGAGGTACTGAACGGCGAGCAGCGCCATCTCCAGATCGCGGCGCCGTTCCTGCAGTGGACGCCCTAGGGTTTGCTCGGCTTTTCGAATGCGGTATTGCACGGTGTTCCTGTGCAGAATCTGCTGGCTGGCGGTGGCGGTGTAGCTGCAGCCGGTGGCGAGGAAGGTCTGCAAGGTCTCCCGGAGTCGTGCGCAGTGTTCGTCGTCGACGGCCAGGGCACCCAGCACGCTCCACACCCAGGCGCGGGTGTCGTCCATGTTCGTGCACATCAATGCGATCGGGGCGACCTGGGCGTAAGCGGTGACCCTGGCTCCGGGACCTGCGGCCATGGCCAGTTCCTGCGCGCGGACAGCCTGGCGATGAGTGCGGCGGAAGCCTTCGACGCCGGGTTCCACGTCCCCCACGGCCGCCCTCGCCATGGGGTCGCCGTCCTCGATCGCACTCGCCAGCACGTCCCAGGAAAGGTCCCGGCGCGAGCGGAAGGGCAGCCAGGCCCAGGCCAGGGTTTCTTCCCGGGCGGCGAACAGCGGGTTGGCACAGCAGTTGAGTTCCGCGGCGATCCGGCGTGTCAGCCGGTCGAGCCGGGCGAGACCTTCACCGCCAAGGGGCCGCCGGGGCAGCCAGAGGATCAACCCCACGTGATGATGTTGACGTATACGGTAGTCGAGGGCTGATTCCGCCGAGTCGGCGTCCACGTGCTTTTCGGCCAGGACCTCTCGCACACGTATGGCGCGCACAGCGGTCTGGCCCTGCAGCCAATGGTCCCGTTCCAACTGGTAGACCTCGATGACCCGCTCGCTGACGCGGTCGATGTACTCGAAACTCAACTCCAGCATGAGGCGTGCGGTAGCCGTGCAGACATCCTCATCGGGTCCCTGACGGCGGAGCTCGTCCAGGCACCACTGCAGGAAGCGGCAGTGGCCGAGCCGGTAGGACCGGATGAGCGAGCTGATGGGAACATTGCGCTGAGCCAGCCGTCGCGCATAATCCAATGCAGCCGCAGGTCCCTCTACATTTCCCAGCGGCATGTCGTTCTCAAAACCGTGCAGCAATGTGGCGATATTCTCCTCGACGCTCGCTCTGAGAGTGCTGACGATTATTCCGTCGCCTCTCAGTTCCGGTATTTCGGAAATCACGAGCTCCCACACGTCCTGGCTGACTTCCGGCATGCGCACCGCAACGTTCGACGCCACGACGGACAGGCATTTTGCTGCTTCGATGCTGCCCACAGCCATGTCGTCACGCTATCGCGACCGTCTCGGCCACGCCATCCAGCGCACCCGGAGGATCTCCAGAAGCCGGCTCCTGCAGCGGAGGGGGCACCCATGCGCCACAGGTTGACGGACAGTTACCCACCTTTCGCGCCGCACGCCTATCTGTGCTTGGGTAGTCACCCCGAGTATATCGGGTCGCGGGTACGAACTCCTTCGGAAAGTTCATACTCTGCGTCCGATGATTTCTCTCCGTCCGGCCCCTAGCGTCGTCCCATGGGGGCGTATCGAACCGAGGTCGAGAAAAGCCGAGGAAAAAGGAGCGTCGGACGGATGAACGCAAAAAGCCAGGACACGATGACGCCCGTCGACGTCACCACCGTCGGCCCCGGAAACGGGCATCCGGTCATCCAGCCCCCTGTGCTGGGTGGTCCCGAGTACACGGACTACTACCTGCTGAGCGAGCTGCTCACGGATGACCAGCAGGCACTGCGTCAGCGCGTGCGTGAGTTCATGGACCAGGAAGTCATCCCCGTCATCAACCCCTACTGGGAGCGCGCGGAGTTCCCGCACGAACTGGTCCCCAAGCTGGCCCAGCTGGACATTGCGGGTTTCCAGGTGCCCGGCTACGGCTCGCCCGGAATGAGCAACGTGACGGCCGGCGTGGTGATCATGGAGCTGGCCCGCGGTGATCTGAGCATGTCCACGTTCATGGGAGTGCACTCGGCGCTGGCCATGATGTCGATCGCGCTGCTGGGCTCGGAGGAGCAGAAGCAGCGCTTCCTGCCGCCGATGGCGCGCCTCGAGAAGATCGGCGCCTTCGGTCTGACCGAGCCGGCCCACGGCACGGACGTGGTCAAACTGGAGACGACCGCGCACAGGGACGGCGACTCGTACGTACTCAACGGCCACAAGCGCTGGATCGGCAACGCGACCTTCGCCGACTACGTGATCGTCTGGGCCCGCGGTGACGACGGCCACGTGGGCGGTTACGTCGTCGAGAAGGGCACCCCGGGGTACGAGGCCGAGGTGATCACCGGCAAGACGGCGCTGCGCTGCGTGCAGAACGCGCAGATCTCCCTCACCGACGTCCGCGTGCCCGCCGAGAACCGGCTGGCGAACGTCCACACCTTCCGCGACACCGAGAAAGTCCTGCTGGCCTCGCGCTTCTGCGTCGCCTGGGAAGCGATCGGAGCCGCCGTCGCGGGCTACGAGACCGCGCTGGCCTACGCCAAGCAACGCAAGCAGTTCGGCATACCGCTGGCCGCCTACCAGCTCGTCCAGTACCGGCTGGCACGGATGCTGGCGGACATCACCGACATGGTGTGCATGCAGTACCGGCTCAGTCAGCTCATGGACGAAGGCAAGTATTCGATGCCGCGCGTCGCGCTGGCCAAGATGCACTACACGGAACGTGCGAGCGCCATCCTCTCCGACGCTCGCGACCTGCTCGGCGGCAACGGCATCCTGCTCGACTACCACGTGGCCCGGCACCTCTGTGACATCGAGGCCATCGACACCTACGAGGGCACCGACACGGTGCAGGCACTGATCGTCGGCCGCGACATCACCGGATACAGCGCCTTCGTGCCCATGGCCCCCAACGGCCACCACTAATGCCGGTGCGCGTCGCAGCCGCGCCGCACAACGCCGAGCCCTGCGACCGCGGGACCGGCCGCGGTCAGTACCCGCTTTGCCGCTGCGCCGCCTGCCGTACATCCCCCACAGCGGCCCGCGTGCAGGCAGCGCCGGCGAGGAGGACACCCACATGTCCGCCGATCATCCCGCGGAAGAGGACCCTGTCATGGAGAACACGCCCTTGCTGGAGGGACTGCACGTCGTCGATATCGCCAGCTTCATCGCCGGGCCGGCCGCGGCCACCGTGCTCGGCGACTTCGGCGCCGATGTCGTCAAGGTCGAACCGCCGCGCACCGGCGACAGCTACCGTGGCCTCAGCCGGATACCCCCCAATCCCCAGGTCGAAGGGGTCAACTACCCCTGGCAGCTGGACAACCGCAACAAGCGCAGCATCGAGCTCAACCTGAAATCCTCCGACGCCCGGTCTGTACTCGAGCGACTGGTGCGGTGGGCCGACGTCCTGGTCACCAACTTCCCGCCTCGCACCCGGGACAAGCTCGGCCTGGACTACGACAATCTTGCCTCCCTCAATCCCCGGCTGGTCTACGCCGACGTCACCGGCTTCGGCGAGCAGGGCCCGGACGCGCACCTGCCCGGCTTCGATGTCACGTCATTCTGGGCACGCAGCGGTCTGATGGACTTCACTCACCAGCGCGACGCGGCCCCGGCCATCAGCGCGTTCGGCTCGGGCGACCACCCCACGGGGATCACACTGTTCGCCGGGATCATGACCGCCCTGTACCGACGCGAGAAGACCGGCCAGGGCGCACGCGTCAGCGCGTCCCTGATCGCGGAAGGCGCCTGGGCCGCCGGGATGTGGCTGCAGGCCGCCCTGCTCGGTGCGAAACCACCCCGCCCCGTCGACCGCTCCGACCCGCCCAACGCCCTGGCCAATGTGTACCGCACCGCGGACGACCGCTGGATCCTGCTGGCCTTCGCCAACGAAGACAAGCAAGTACCCCTCTTCCTCACGGCCATCGGCCACCCCGAGGCCGCCGGTGATCCCCGGTGCCACGACACCGCCAGCCGACGCGCCCACGCCGCCGACATCGTCACTCTGCTGGACAAACGGTTCGCCACACGTCCCCTGGCCGAATGGCGCGAGGTACTCGATGCCGCGGGCCTCACCTACGGGGTCGTCCAGACACTCGAGGAATGCGCCCACGACCCCCAACTCCTGGCCAACCAGATCGTGGTGCCGATCGAGGACGGCAGCAGCGAGCCGCACATGACCCTCAACAGCCCCGTGCACCTGGACCAGGAACAGAAAGTCCCCGCACGCCCGGCTCCCGATCTGGGGGAGCACACCGAAGAGGTCCTCACAGAACTCGGCTTCACTGCCGACGACATCGAATCCCTGCGTACCGGCGGAGCGATCCCGCGCTAGGGCGTGTTGCGAAAGTCCCGCCTGGCCTGCGACGCCCAGCACGCACCGGACGCCGCAGGCCCCGCCCTCCGGGCGGACGGCGCTACTTTCGATACACGCCCTAGCAGGGGTCGCGAACCGACAGCACCCGGCACCGGCGATGAACAGCCCCGAGAAGCCCTCCACTGTCAGCGGTCGGTGATCCACACCGGCGGGAAAGACCGGGAAAGACAAGGAATCCCCACCATGACCACCAAACCCACCACGGGCGCCCCCACCGTGCACACCGAAGAACAAGACGGCGTCCTCGTGATCACCATTGACCGGCCAAAGGTACGCAATGCTGTAGACGGCGCCACCGCGCGGGCGCTGGCGGATGCCTTCGACCAACTCGACAGCCGCGACGACCTGATGGTCGGTGTCCTCACCGGTGCCGGTGGCACCTTCAGCGCGGGGATGGACCTCAAGGCGTTCGCGAAGGGAGACACCCCAGTCCTTCCTGGGCGAGGCTTCGCAGGCCTCACCCGAACCCAGCTCCGCACCCCGCTCGTCGCTGCCGTCGAGGGCTGGGCGCTGGGCGGTGGCACAGAGATGGCGCTCGCCTGCGACCTGATCGTGGCCGCCGAGGACGCCACCTTCGGCCTCACCGAGGTGACGTTCGGCCTGGTTCCCCCCGAAGGTGGAATCGTGCGGCTGCCCGAACGCATCCCCCGCAACATCGCCGTGGAAATCCTCCTCACCGGCGACCCCCTCCCCGCCGAACGGGCTCATCAGCTCGGCCTCGTCAACCACCTCACCCCACCGGGCGAGACGCTCACCAAGGCCGTGGAACTGGCCCACCGCATCGCCCGCAATGCCCCACTGTCCATCGCAGCCGTCAAGCGCGCCGTCAACGAGCGGACCGCATACGGCGACCAGGACGCCTTCCGCCAGCAGGATCAGCTCGTCGCTCCGGTCCTCGCGTCCCACGACGCACAGGAAGGCGCCCACGCCTTCGCCGAAAGGCGCGCACCCCACTGGGAAGGTCGCTGACCGCACCCCCGCGAGGCCCTCGTGGCGCGCCACCGCAGCCCGTCCAACCGGCCGGGCGCCGAGGCGCGCCTGGTGGCGCTCATGTTCACGCTGCGGGCGGTCCGTGTGCGCTCGTAGCGTCGGGTGCAAGCGTCGGCAGCCGGCGAGCCAGTGGTCTCGGGGGTCGCTCGTCGCCGCGTCGATCACGACCGCCGCCGCTTCCCGGGCCGCTTGCACACGAGCCGTGTCGGCCATCGCATGCCGGGCAACCTTCTCTGCCGGACCGCGGTCGGGGTCGTCAGAGCGGGAGAGGGCGTCGGTGTCGATTCAGCTCCTGCGGGACTCGATCTCCTCGGTCAGCCGGGGGAGGACGTCGAAGAGGTCGCCGATCACGCCGTAGTCGGCCAGGTCGAAGATCGGGGCTTCGGGGTCCTTGTTGATCGCGACGATGGTCTTCGAGGTCTGCATGCCGGCCCGGTGCTGGATCGCGCCCGAGATGCCGGTGGCGATGTAGAGCTGCGGGGAGACGGACTTGCCGGTCTGGCCGACCTGGCTGGAGTGCGGGTACCAGCCTGCGTCCACGGCAGCGCGGGAGGCGCCGACGGCCGCGCCGAGGGAGTCGGCGAGCGCCTCGATCACCTGGAAGTTCTCGGCGCCGTTGACGCCTCGGCCGCCGGCGACGACGATCGCGGCCTCGGTCAGCTCGGGGCGGCCGGTCGACTCGCGCGGGGCGCGGGAGACGACCCTGGTGCCGGTGGACTTGTCGGTGAAGGTGACGTTCAGCGCTTCGACCGCGCCGGCGGCCGAGGCGGTGTCGCCGTCACGGCGGCCCGTGACGGTGCCGTTCTCGACGGACAGTTCGGAGAGCAGGGTCATCTGCGGAACGCCGAGCCGCTCGGCCAGGACCGCCGGGAGCACCCCCATGGCGCCGTCCGTCGAGGCCATACCGCAGACCACCAGGTCGTAGCCCGTCTGCTCGATCGCCCTGGCCAGCACCAGCGACGTGCCCATCAGGTCGGTGCCGTGCAGATCGTCGTCCTCGATGTGGACGGCCTTGTCGGCGCCTGTGGACAGGGCCTTGCGCAGCGCGTCCTTGGCGTCCTCGGGGCCGACGGTCAGCACGGTGACCTCGGCGTCGTCCGTCGCCTCGGCGATCCGCAGCGCCTGCTCGACCGCGTATTCGTCGAGCTCCGAGAGCAGGCCGTCGACACTGTCGCGGTCGACGGTCAGGTCGTCGGCGAAGCGCCGGTCGCCGGTGGCGTCGGGCACGTACTTCACACAGACAACGATTCTCATCCCGGGTACAGCTCCCGTGGTCGAAGGTGGCAGGGTTCACGAGGGGGTCAGGCGTCGAGTCCGCCTCGTTTGACGAGCTGGCTTGCGATCACATTGCGCTGGATCTCGTTGGTGCCTTCTCCGACGATCATCAGCGGTGCGTCACGGAAGTACCGCTCGACGTCGAACTCCGTGGAGTAGCCGTAACCGCCGTGGATACGGACGGCGTTGAGGGCGATCTGCATGGCCGTTTCGGAGGCGAACAGCTTTGCCATACCGGCCTCCATGTCCACGCGGCGTCCCGCGTCCGCCTCCCGTGCCGCGAACAGCGTGAGCTGGCGCGCCGCGGACAGTGAGGTGACCATGTCGGCGAGGTAGTTGCCGATGGCCTGGTGCTGCCAGATCGGTTTCCCGAACGACTCGCGCACCTGGGCGTAGGCGAGCGAGTCCTCCAGCGCCGCGCGTCCCACGCCCAGAGCCCGCGCGGCGACCTGGAGCCGTCCGGTTTCCAGTCCTTTCATCATCTGCGCGAATCCCTTGCCTTCGACGCCCCCGAGCAGAGCGTCGGCGGGCGCCTGGTACCCGTCGAAGGCCAGTTCGCAGCTCTCCACTCCCTTGTATCCGAGTTTGGGCAGATCGCGTGAGACCGTCAGACCGGGCCCGTGCTCGACAAGGAGAATGGAAATGCCCTTGTGGGGTGGAGTGGCCAGGGGGTCCGTCTTGCACAGCAATGCGATGAGCTGTGAACGGCGGGAATTGGTGATCCACGTCTTGGCCCCGTTGACGAGATAGCCGTCCGCGTTCCTGCGGGCGACGGTGCGCATGGCCTGCAGATCGGATCCGCCCCCGGGTTCGGTGAGGGCCATGGTGGCCCGGATCTCGCCGTTGGCCATCCGCGGCAGATACCGGCGCTTCTGCTCCTCGGTGCCGAAGTGCAGCAGCAGTTTTGCGACGACGGTGTGCCCGCCCATCGCGCCGGCCAGACTCATCCAGCCGCGGGCGAGCTCTTCGGTGATCAGCACATAGCAGGAGGTGGAAACGAGTGTGCCACCGTATTCCTCGGGAATGGCCAGGCCGAAGATCCCGAGCTGTTTCATCTGGTCGATCAGCACACCCGGGTAGGTATCGGCGTGCTCAAGTTCCTGGACGACCGGCTTCACCTCCTTGTCGACGAATTCGCGCACCGTACGCACGATGAACCGGTCTTCCTCGGACAGGACGTCAAGCGTGCTCATGCTGTCGCGCTCCCTCTCCATCGCATGGGTGTTGTTGATGTCCGTGGAAAGGGCACTCAGGTGACGTGGTCGCTTCGCAGCCTGTCGATCTCGGGTCCGTCGTATCCCAGCTCGGACAGGATCGTCTCGGTGTGCTCGCCAACGGCGGGTACGGCCCCCATGCGGGCGTCGCTTCCGGCCAGGTCCACCGGCGGGAGCAGCGCCGGCACCGTCGTGCCTCCCGGAATCCCGATGTCCGTCCAGCGATTGCGGGCACTGAGGACGGGGTGTGCCAGGAAGTCCTCGACGTCGTTCACTCCGGCGTTCGCGATGCCTGATGCGTCCAGCAGTCGCATCACTTCACCGCTGTCCGATCTGCCGAACCGTTCGGCCACGATCTCGTTGAGCTCCCGGCGGTGAGCCACCCGGTCGGATCCGGTGGCGAAGCGCGGGTCCGTGACCAGGTCGGGACGCAGGAGGAACTGTTCGCACAGCGCGGTCCATTCACGCTCGTTCTGGATGGAGAACAGCACGTCCTTGCCGTCGGCCGTGGTGTACGCGCCATAGGGGGCGATCGTGGCGTGCTGGGTTCCCACGCGCGGGGGCTGGGTGCCGCCGTGGCGGGTGTAGTAGGAGGGCTGACTCATCCATTCGGCGAGCGCCTCGAACAACGACACTTCCACGGCGCGGGCGACACCGGTGACGGCACGTGTGTACAGAGCGGTGAGAATGCCTGAGTAGGCGTACATACCCGCGGCGATGTCGGCGATGGAGATTCCCACACGGGCAGGCTCACGAGGAGTACCCGTCAGGGAGACCAAGCCGGTCTGGCACTGCACCAGCAGGTCGTATGCCTTGCGGTCCGCCCACGGCCCACTGGATCCGTACCCGGAGATGGAGCACGGGATGAGGGCCGGGAAGCGCTCGGCGAGCACATCCGCGCCCAGCCCCATCCTGCGGGTCGCCCCGGGGGCCAGATTCTGTACGAACACATCCGCCCCGGCGAGCAGCCGTTCCAGAATCTCCCGCCCCCGGTCCGACTTGAGGTCGAGCGTCATGGACTCCTTCGACCGGTTGAGCCAGACGAAGTAGCTGGACTCCCCGTGGACCGTGGTGTCGTACCGGCGGGCGAAGTCGCCGCCTCCCGGCCGCTCCACCTTGATGATCCGGGCACCGAGATCGGCCAGTTGGCGGGTGGCGAAGGGCGCCGCCACCGCCTGTTCGACGCTGACGACGGTCAGGCCGGAAAGCGGAAGCTCTCGGGGTGTCTCGGTCATGTGCGACCTCCTGGGCGGTGGCGCGGCATCGCGTACCTGCGCGAGTCTGCGCAGCGGAGCCTGGTGCACTCGGGGGTACCATCATGAACACACATGCCAGGACGTGTGAAATGCCAATTCCTGATACCTCCATGCGCGGCGCGGATAGGAGAGCCCGTGGACATCAAGCAGCTCAAGGCCCTCGTCACGGTGGCCGAAGCAGGCAGCGTCACGCGGGCGGCCGAACTGCTGCATCTGGTGCAGCCCGCGGTCACCCGGCAGATCCGCGCGCTCGAAGAGGAAATCGGCGTGCCGTTGTTCGAACGGACTCGGCAGGGGATGAGACCCACCGAGGCCGGGGCGATCATGGTGGACCGCGCACGGCGTGCCCTGGGCGAACTGGAACGGGCCCGTGCCGAAGTGCAGCCCGCTCCCGGCGCCGTGACCGGCATCGTCACCGTCGGCCTGCTGGAGAGTACGGCTGATCTGCTGGCCGAGCCGCTCGTCTCGGCCATGAGCCACGATCACCCTGGAGTCGAGCTCCGTCTCATGACCGCGTACTCCGGCCATCTGCAGCGGTGGCTCGACGACGGGGACCTGGATCTGGCCCTGCTCTACAACCTGGACAGCACTCCCTCCCTCAACGCCCAGCCGCTGGTGCGGGAGCGCTTGTGGGCTGTCGCGCCCCCGGACGCCGGCCTGCGTGCCGATCGGCCGGTCGCCTTCGCGCAGGTCGCGGCTCACCCGATCGTGATGCCCGCTCCCGGCCATGCTCTGCGTGTGCTGATCGATGCCGCGGCGGCCCGCGCCGGCGTCCGGATGAATGTCGCCGTGCAGACGAACTCGATGCGACTTCAGAAGCGGCTCGCCCTGGCCGGCCACGGGTGGACCATCCTCCCGGGTGGCGGCATCGCCGAGGACATGACGCACGGCCGACTGAGCGCGGCGGCGCTGTACGAGCCGGATGTGTGGCGCTCCGTCGTCCTCGGGACGCCGCGATTCCGCCGAAGCCCGCATGCCGTCGAGGTGGTCGCCCGGACGCTGGTGGAAAGGATCCGCCTGGCGGTGACGGCAGGGCGGTGGCCCTCGGCGCAGTTGCACGGAGCCCAGGACTGACGGCCGACCACGGTCGAGCGCGCGCCACCGCGTGCGCCGCGGCGTCGGGCCGGTGCGATGAACCGCCTCATGGGCCGTGCGTGTGTGCTGTTGCGGGCAGTCGGTGACGCGGGCGTGCCGGACGTATTCCCGCCGGGCATGGGTACATCAGCGTTTTCTATTGGGATGCCTCTGCCATCAGTGCCCATGATGGTGGCGCGTACAGCGAGGCACCGGAGCCGCAGCGACGGGCTGAAGGGCCGTGGCGGCACAGCCCGCCCCGCCCTCCTGAGGCCGGACCTCGCGCCCGTGCCCCCGCCAACCGCAGAAGGAGCCCGCGATGCCACCAGCCTCCCCGTCCCTCGCCTCGTACGTCGAGCAGTGGAATCCCTCGCCCCGCACGGCTGACGATCCATTGCCTCCGGGCCCGGTAGCGGCCCTGTCGGCAGTTCTCGACCTTCCAGGACCGGCGGCCACGGCCGGAGGGCCGGTACCCCCGCTGTGGCATTGGCTCTACTTTCTGCACCGGCCCGCGCAGCGCGAACTCGGAGCCGACGGGCACCCGCTGCACGGCCACTTTCTGCCGCCACTGCCCGAGCGGCAGCGCATGTTCGCCGGCGGGCGCTGCGACATCCGGCAGCCATTGCGCCTCGGTGAACCGGCGGAACGCATCAGCAGCCTGGGCACGGTGACGGCCAGGCACGGCAGGACGGGAGAGCTCCTGTTCGTCACCCAGCGCAACGAATTCCGTCAGCAAGGCCGCACCTGCGTCATCGAGGAACAGGACATCGTCTACCGTTCGGGGCGCGGCTCCGGAGCACACGTATCTCCCGTGCCCGACCACTCCCGTCGCCCCGCTGCCAAGGCGTCGTGGCAGATACCGCTCCGCCCGGACGCGCCGTTGCTGTTCCGGTTCAGCGCCCTGACCGCCAATACTCACCGCATCCACTACGACGAGGTCTACGCGCGGGACGAGGAGGGATACCCCGGCCTCGTTGTGCACGGGCCGCTCCTGGCACTGCTCATGCTCGAACTCGTTCGGCGCAATGCCCCGCGCCGGCAGGTGAGATCGCTGAGCTACCGGCTGCGCCGCCCCCTCTTCGCCGGCGAGCACCTGCTCGCGAGCGGCGACAGTGCGGGCGACCGCGCCGACCTGCGTATCGGCACGCACCGCGAGGCGCGGCACGCCACCGCGGAGGTGACCTTCGCGTGAACGACGTCCCACAGATGGTCACCGCGGCCCGCAGCCTGCTCTTCGTCCCCGCCCACCGGCCCGACCGCTTCGGCAAGGCCGTCTCTTCGGGGGCCGACCTGGTCATCATCGACCTTGAGGACGCGGTCGCGGCCGACGACAAGGGCCGGGCGCGCGACAATGCCTCCGCATGGCTGGCTCAGGGGAACCAGGCGATCGTCCGGATCAACGCACCCGGCACGCCCTGGTCGGACGACGACCTTGCCATGGCGGCCGAACACGGTTGCGTGATCATGGTGCCCAAAGCCGAGGACCGGGCACTGTTCGCTGCCATCGCGGCCCGAACAGAGGGCCGTTGCGCGGCGATTCCCCTCATCGAGACTCCCCTGGGGGTGCACAGGGCACTCGACGTGTGCTCGGCTCCGGGGACTCTCCGGGCGGCCTTCGGGAACGTCGATCTCGCCGGTCGGCTCGGTGTGGACCCGAGCGATCACGCCGCGCTGGCATACGCGCGCTCCCGGCTGGTCTGCGCCTCCGCCGCCGCCGGGATCGCTCCACCCGTCGACGGGGTCACCACCGCCATCGCGGAGGCCGCGGCGCTCGACGGCGACATCGCCCATGCCAGAAGCCTCGGCTTCACGGGAAAACTGTGCATTCATCCCGCTCAGACCGACGCCACGACCGCGGGGTTCGCACCCACGGCCGACGAACTCCGGTGGGCGCGGGCGATCGTCCGGGCGGGTGAGCAGGTCACCACCGTCGCGGGACATATGGTCGACAAACCGGTGCTGGACCGCGCACGGCGGATCCTGGCATCGGTACGGAAACCTCGCACCGCATCCTGAAACACCCTGCCGGGCCCAGCCGGAACCGCTTGTCGCCGTATCCCCCCTTCGCTTGAGGGCGCGCGGGCGGCGATGGCGCGGGTCGCGCTGACGTTCTGCAGGAGGGTTGACAGCCCCGCACGACTTGGCGGCCCATGAGGCCCTGGCCGGGCGGTTCGCCCGCTACGCGCGTACCTCCGGCTACAACAGCGTGATCAACCGCCGTCAGTTCCGACCGCCCCGCCTGTCCTGGCCCACCGAGTACCGGATGCCCGACACCACCTTCCGCGAGACCCTGACACTCCAGCGAGGCGACCTGACCTTCGAACTGGCGCACGCGCGCGGCGAGACCGACGACGCCACATGGGTGTGGATCCCCGAACTGCGCACCCTGTGCACCGGCGACCTGTTCATCTGGAGCTCGCCCAACGCGGGCAACCCGCAGAAGGTCCAGCGGTACGCCGAGGACTGGGCCCGCGCGCTGCGGCGGATGGCGGAGCTGGGCGCCGAGACCCTGCTGCCCGGTCACGGCGTGCCGATCGTGGGCGCCGAACGGGTCCGTGAGGCGCTGGGCAACACGGCGGCGCTGCTGGAGACGCTGGTCGAGCAGACCTTGGAGCTGATGAACAGGGGCGCGGGCCTGGACGACGTGCTGCACGGCGTCAAGGCCCCGCGCGAGCTGCTGGAGCTGCCCTACCTCAAGCCCGCGTACGACGAGCCGGAGTTCGTCGTACGCAACCTCTGGCGGCTGTACGGCGGCTGGTACGACCAGAACCCGGCGCACCTCAAGCCGGCCCCCGAGGCCGAGATCGCCGCCGAGCTCGCCGCGCTGGCGGGCGGAGCACAGGTGCTGGCCGACCGGGCGCGGCAACTGCTCGCCGACGGATCGGAGCGCCTCGCCGCACATCTGGTGGAGTGGGCGGCGCGCGCGGAGCCCGAGGACGCTGCGATCGCGGCGGTGCGCGCCGAGGTGTACGAGCACCGGGGCCCAGCGGGCGACCTCGACGATGGCCAGGGGCGTGTTCTCGTGGGCGGCTTCCGAGTCGCGGGCCAAGGCGTCGGGGCGAGGAATGCTGGAGGTCATGTCGGACCTGCCCCAGGGCGAGGACGAGAGCATGGGCGCCCGGATCTCGCGCCGTCCGGCGTAGCGTCACCCGGCGGGTGCTGCCGAGGCGTGGCTGGTGCCGAGCATGGTGAGCACCAGACCCGCGTACAGCCGACCGACGCCGACGGGCGTGCGTGGTCCGCCGGGCACGTACCAGCGGCTGACGTCGATGCCGAGCGACAGCACCGCCAGCGCCGCGCCGTCCACGTCGTCGGTACGGAAGTCTCCGGCCTCCACCCCGGCCAGGATCTCGTGCCGGAACAGCCGCTCGGTACGGTGGCGCAGTTCCGTGATCCGGTTCCGGTGCTCGGGGAGCAGTGCGTCGAGCTCGTACTGCACGACGCGGGCGAGCTGGTGGTGCCGGGCGTGCCAGGCGGTGAAGTCGTGCACCAGGGCGCGGATCCGCGCGACCGGGGTGGTCTCCTCCGCCAGAGCCCGCTCGCAGACGGTCAGGCTGTGCCGGTGACCGGCCTCGCTGATCGCGAAGAGCAGCCCGGCCTTGGTGCGGTGGTGGGCGTACACCGCCGCCGGGCTCATCCCCGCCGCGGCGGCGATGTCCCGGGTCGAGGCGCCGTGGTAGCCGCGGGCCGCGAAAGCGGCCAGAGCCGCCTGGAGCAGCCTGCGCGATCCCGGGCCCGCCCCGGCCCACAGCTCGTCGTCGGCCGTGCTCACAGTCATCGGGTCATTCTCCAGGAAGGGGCGGCGTCAGGTGACGGACGGGCCGCCGTCGGCGGTCAGGGTGGTGGACGTACCCGGACGCCTCGGGGCCGGGAAGCCGGGCGCCGGGCCTGTCGTGTGCTGATCCACCAGGGATTGCGGGATGGCCCTCAGAGGCCGAGATCGCGGCCGATGAGCTCCTTCATGATCTCGTTGGAGCCTGCCCAGATCTTCGTCACCCGCGCGTCCTGCCAGGCGCGGGCGACCCGGTACTCGTTCATGTAGCCGTATCCGCCGTGCAGCTGGACGCAGGCGTCGATGACGTCGTTCTGCACCTGGGCCGACCACCACTTGGCCTTGGCCGCATCCACGGCCGTCAGTTCGTCCGCGACGTGCGCGGCCACGCACTGGTCGACGAAGGCCCGGGTGACATCGACCGTCGTGACGAGCTCCGCCAGCCGGAACTTGTTGTACTGGAACGAGCCGACGGCCTGCCCGAAGGCGTGCCGCTCCTTGGCGTACCCGATGGTCTCCGTGAGGATCTGCGCCGCGTGGGCGATGTTCGTGACCGCCGCGCCGATCCGCTCCTGGGGCAGCCGCTCCATCATGTGCACGAAACCGCGGTCCAGCTCGCCGATCACGTTCTCGGCCGGCACCCGCACCCGGTCGAAGAACAGTTCGGCGGTGTCCGCCTCGTGCTGCCCGACCTTGTCGAGCTTGCGGCCCCGCTCGAATCCGGGCATGCCCTCCTCGACGGCGAACAGGGTGATGCCCTTGGCCCGCTTCTCCGGTCCGGTCCGGGCCGCGACGATCACCAGGTCCGCACCGTAGCCGTTGGTGATGAAGGTCTTGGACCCGTCCAGGATCCAGTCGGAGCCGTCCCGTACGGCCGTGGTCCGCAGGGCGGCCAGGTCCGACCCCGCCGAGGGCTCGGTCATCCCGATCGCCGCCACCAGCTCGCCCGCGCAGAAGCGGGGCAGCCAGCGCCGGCGCTGCTCCTCGGTGGTCAGTTCGACGAGGTACGGGGCGACGACCTCGCTGTGGATGGTGAAGGAGGAGGCGAACGCGACCGAGAGCCGGGCCAGTTCCTCGCCCAGCACCGCGCTGAACCGGTAGTCGCCGGCGGCGCTGCCGCCGTACTCCTCCGGCACCAGGAGCCCGAGCAGCCCCTGCTTGCCGGCCTCGCGCCACACGGCACGTTCGATCGACCGTGCCCGGATGAACTCCTCCTGCCGCGGACGCAGTTCCCGGTCCACGAACTCCCGGGCGGAAGCGCGGAACGCGGTGTGATCGTCGTCGAACAGGGTGCGGCGCACGGTCTCTCCCGGGCAGGCTGGGGACAGAAACTAAGCACTCGCATAGTTACTATGCGAGTGCTTACTCTGCGCCGGGCTCCCCGCATCCGTCAACCGCGCTGCGACGCTCAGTGACCCGGCGGGCCGACCAGTGACCCGGCGGGCCGACGCGCCGGGCGGCGCACGCGCGGGCGCTTCCTCGGCGGCCGTCTCCGCCTGTTTCGGGAGGCCGAGAAGGCTTCCCAGGCTTCCCACGGGCGAGCGGGATGGCACCCGGGCCCTGATCGAGCACGGCCCGCACGCGGGCGGGACCGGCGGCGTCGAAGCCGGCGCGTACGGCGATGCCCCGGCCGCCGGCCCTCACCGCCGGGCGGGCGTTGTGCCCGCGCCGCGCCCGGCGGCGATGGGTGCGGCACGGACGCCTGAGCAGCGCGTCACGGTGTCACCGCTGGTGTGGGGCGCTCCCGGCGCGATCCGCCCGCTCGGTGTCGCGCTCGGGCCGTTCGGCCGGCGCCGGGGTGCCCGGTGCGGGCCGGGTGGGGGCGACCATGACCTGGAGCGCGAGACCTTTGTCGAGTCCGTCACCCGTGACCGTGAACAGATGGCGCCGGTCCGGGGCCCAGGCGAGGGCGGGCGACACCACCCTGTTGTTGCCGAAGGTGTCGGCCTTTCCGAAGTCGTACGCCCGGATCGGGGTGGTGGACCCGGGCCGGAACACGTACACGTCCGGTGAGGCCTGGCTGTCCGCGCCCGCGGCCACGGTGCCGTCCGGGGCGATGTCGACCGCGATGGGCCGGTAGCCGGTCGGGTAGGAGTTCTCCTCGGCGAGGTCCGACGTCCGGAACACCTGGTGGCGGTGCGGGAACAAGCTCGCCAGCACGACCTGGTCGCCGTCGGGGCTGAGAGCGATGTCGCGTGGGGGCCCGGCGTCGACATCCCGGGACGCCTGGGGGCGCAGCGTTCCGCCCTTCGTGCGGTACGTCCCGACATGGATTCCGCTGACGACCGTGTTCGCCAGGGTCAGGGTGCCGGCCTCGGGGGCCACTTCGACGAGGGGGGCGTAGCCCCGTTCCGGGCCCGTCAGGTTCAGCCGGACGGCCGGGTCGTCCTCGCCGGACAGGTCGATCGAGCCGATGCCGCCATGCCTTCCGATGCGGTACCCGAACCAGAGTGTGTCGTCGGCCAGCGCCGGATAGCGGGGGTAGGTGCCCGCGCCGGTGGGGTGGCGTGCGGACTCCTTCAGTGTCTCGGTGTCGATCGCGACGACGGCGCTGCCGTAACTGAGGGCGGCGTACACCGTTTCGGAGTCCTCGGAGAGCTCCAGCCCCCACACCTGGGGGAGATCGGGGACCGTGCCCACGACCCGGCCCGAGTAGTCGGTGACCAGGACCACCAGTACGAATGACGCCGCCGCCCCATGCCGATCCCGCCCCATGCCTGCCTCCCGGCTGGGACGTCCAGAGCCGGCCATGCGCCTGGGGAGCGGATCGACGGCCGGGTGGTGGTCAGGGGGGGGCGCTCGTGTTGTTGAGCTCCTGCCGCACTGTCGGAGTGATCGTTTGAGGGGTAGGGAGGTCAGGGCCCAGTTGGTCCAAACTCTAAGAGGTCATCTCATTTGGGGGTGCCGGTAGCCTGGTTGTGTGTTGATGGTGGAGCGTCTGGTGCCGGACGGGTTGTGGGAGTTGTTCCAGCGGGTGGTTCCGGAGGTGCCGATCCGCCCGCAGGGCGGAGGCCGGCGCCGGTACGGAGACCGTGAGGTGCTGGCCGCGATCGTCTTTGTGGCGACCACGGGCTGCACGTGGGCACAGGTCCCGCCGGTGTTCGGCCCGTCCGGTGCCACCGCTCACCGCCGGTTCGCGGAGTGGTCGAAGGCCCGGGTGTGGGCGAAGCTGCATCGCCTGGTCCTGGACGAGCTCGGTTCGCGCGGCGATCTGGACTGGTCGCGGTGCGCGATCGACTCGGTGAACATGCGGGCCCTGAAAGGGGGGAGCTGACGGGTCCGAATCCTGTGGACAGGGGCAAGAAGGGTTCGAAGATGCACTTGATCACCGAGCGGACCGGTCTGCCCGTCTCCATCGGCATCTCGGGCGCCAACCTGCACGACAGCCAGGCCCTCGAACCCCTCGTGCGCGGTATCCCGCCCATCCGCTCCCGTCGCGGTCCGCGCCGACGACGGCCGGCCAAGCTCCACGGCGACAAGGGCTACGACTACGACCACCTGAGCCGATGGCTGCGTCAGCGCGGCATCCGCCACCGCATCGCCCGCAAGGGCATCGAGTCCTCCAAGCGGCTGGGGCGGCACCGCTGGACCATCGAACGCACGATGGCCTGGCTCGCCGGATGCCGCCGCCTGCACCGTCGCTACGAACGCAAGGCCGAACACTTCCTCGCCTTCACCAGCATCGCCTGCACCCTCATCTGCTACCGCCGACTCACCAAATGAGATGACCTCTGAGGAGTGGTGCGGGCGCTCGGCCATGGGCCGTTTGCGCCTCCCATGTGAAGATCGTCCGGGACCGTCATGGTGACTGGTCCCGCTCACGTCGGCATCGGTGAAGATCGAGGGACGGGGGCGCGTATCTGGGAGTGCCGATGAAGCCGTTGGACCTGCTGGTCAAGCAGTATGTGGCGCCAGTGATGAGAGACGCCGGGTTCAAGAGGTCCGGCCGCACCTTCCGCCTCGTCGCAGACAATGGTGATCAGGCCGTCCTCGGGTTTGCCCGCCAGCACATCGATCCTGATGCCGATGTCTTCGATGTCGGCTACCGCATTGTGCCCGCGCCGTACTGGGAGTGGATCAACCGCCAGCACTGGGAGAGCGGTGAGGTGAGGCCGCCCCTCGCTTTCAGTGGCGGGGTGATGTCCGGCGATGTGATCCCGCCGCCTCAGGCGGCGCGCGAACCTGGCCACGAGGTCCCGTTCTTCCGTTCGCGGTGGGCCCTGCGCGAGGACAACAGCCGCGTCTGCGGTGAGGCACTGGCGACCGCTCTGCGCGACGACGCTGTCCCGCAGATGGCCCACCTCCTCGATCGGACCCGCCTTCTGCAGGAGTGCCGCAACCCGTCCCTGCTAGCGGTGCGACTCGTGCCGCTCACGAGAGTGGAGATCCTCCTACGGGTCGACGACGCTCCGCGGGAGGAGATCGAAGCCCTGCTGGCCGACGTGCAGCCAGCAGGCCCCGGCGACAACTTCACCGCCTGGACGCGCCAACGACTGGCGAAGCGAGACGGCACAGACAGAGGAACGGAAGAAGGTTTGCGAGGTCGAGGCCAGCAGTAGGCCCTAGTTGGCCGGTGTCAGTGTCTTGAGGGGGCCTGTCGGCAAGCGGCGGCCCGGCCGCCAGGGGTCTCTCGCTGGCTGAGTCCGGCCATGGATCTCGTCCCTGATGTCGGTGCCATGCGGCTGGTGCTACAGCAGTGGATGGGGGAGGACAACAGACTCATGTGGCCCGCAGGGCGGTGGGCCGTCGAACTACGTGACGAACAGCGCCTCATCGGGGGCGCCGTACTTCTGCCGCTGCCGCCTCGTGGTGACGACCTGGAGATGGGGTGGCAATTGCTGCCCAGTGCCTGGGGGCACGGTTACGCCACTGAGGCTGGCCTTGCCATCGCCAAGTGGGCCGTTGACGAAGGTCTCGACGAGATCCTCGCCGTAGTCCGCCCGGCCAACAGCCGGGGTGAAGCCACCATCCGCCGCATCGGCATGGAGTGGGTCGGGGAGACCGACAAGTACTACGACATGAGGCTTCAGATTTTCCGCCTCCGAGCCAGTGACCTTGCCGCCCGTGAGCCACACCTGTGAGCATGCCGAAACCTGCCCGCCCCTATGAGGACGGGGCCCGCGGGTGGTCGTCCGGGGAGCGGTGCACTGCCTGCTGGAGCAGGTGAACGACTTCGTAGCGCGGAAGGTGGCCCGTGAGATGGAACGAATGCAGCGCGCGGATCGTGCTGACCGGCCGGGCCCTCAAGGACGGCCTGTGCAGCTGTGCCGCGAGGGAGCCGCCGCCCTGGCCGCCGACCAGGTGCCCGCAGCTTCCATTGTAGCTGTGGACCAGGTCTGTTCGGGCCGGGACGGAGATGTCCCGTGCAGCCACACGGCCCTGCCGAGCCGCAGCGTGTGCACCCGCCACCGGGTCCAGGAGCTTTCCGGGGCGGTGGCCTGAAGTCCCAAGACCCGCCCCGCGCGCTTCCCGTACCGTTTACGGACTGCGACTGCCCAGGGAGGGCGGTGGGCCGGACCGGGGCGAGGACGGCGTCTGGGTGGTTGGGGATGATAAGGAGTCCTGGGGTGAGCGGTCTGCCGAGCGCTGATCCGGACGAGCTGTTCGTTGACGGCGCGGCTCAGAACCAGGCCAAGGCCATCTGCACCGGCTGCCGGGTGGGCACCGAGTGCCTTGACTACACCCTTGATCACAGTATCGAGCACGGAATGCATCAGCTATGGTCGTCCTGACTGCCCCTGAGCTGCGGAAACTCCAACCGCACACGTGCGATGCCCTAGAGAATGGTCGGCTACTTCGACTGTTCCGGTGAGGACATCGAGCGGGACTGGGTGGCGTGTACGGGCTGCTGGAGCCGGATGAGTTCCAGCGCCTGGTTCTCGCCGCCGTCGCCCCGTACGTCGCCGTGACGTCCTCGCCCGGCAGGTCGCCCGCGAGGAAGAGCAACGCCGCACCCTCGCCACCCTTCCTGGAGGGCTGGGACGCGGCGGGCGGAGCATCGTCGTAGCCCCGGCCGGATGCCCGGCGACGGCACCGGCTGTTGGTGGAGGCTGAGAGGCATGGACTGGGATGAGGAGTTGCCGCGCGGCCGGGTCTACAGACAGGACGACGACCCTCCCGCCCCGGCCCCAAGCCCGGTCGAGACTACGCCGAACTGGTCGGCGCCCGCTGGACGGCCTACTGCTCGACATCACCGGCTGACAGCGGACGAGATCCAGACCGGCACCGCCTGCAGACGGAGCTCGGGCAGTTCGGCCCCGGCGGCCGGGCCCTGTACGACCCGTGCCCCGGCGAGCGGTGCCCCAGGGACTCGTCCGGCGACACACCCTGACAGTTCTGCAGCAGAGCGAGCGTCACCGCGAGTTAGCGTCTTGAACGCTCTCGACGCGAACGCCACGCAGGTCGACATCCAATTTCAGCGCTCCGCTCAGGGCGCCGTCTCGCAGGTCGTGGTGACGGACAACGGCCACGGCATGACGCTGACCAGGCTCGTGAGTCCTTTCAGGGCTACGGAACCACCTGGAAGGCGGGCAAGACGCACACCAAGGGAGCCACCCGCATCCTGCACGGCCGGAACGGCGAAGGACGCCTCAACGCCTTCGCTCTTGGAGACCAGCTCACCTGCGACTCGGCGGCCCTGGTCGACGACGCGCTGGTCGGCGTCCGCGCCAGCGGCGACGCAGATCACCGGGCGGGACAGGAGGACCAGCTCGGCACGCTCGGCCTGGTGCTGCACGCCGCCGTGCTGTGGACCATCCGTCACCTCGACGCGGCCGGGGCCACCCTACGGGTCCTGCCCGCTGATCAGCGCGAGCACGACGTCCTGGACGAGGACGTGGCCCGGCTGTCCCCGCGCAAGCACGCCGATCTGAACGTGCTGGGCCGTTACAGCTTCCGCGGCTCCACTCCGGTCGGCGGGGGGTGCTTCGGCCCCTGCTCGACCCGGCCGAGGTCGAAGCGGAGGAGGACGAGGCCGCCAAGGGGCTGACCGGACGCCGGGACCCCGGCGGGCGCACGCTGGAGGTACGGCCAGGCGAGCCGCCAGGTGCTGCGATGAGTGCGCCGTCGAGCTGCCGGAGGGGCTGGAGGCCCGGCGCGAAGCGTCAGACAAGCGTTGGCGTGGGGGGCAGGTAGGGGGTGATGCTGCGCCAGGCACGCTCGATGTACTCATCCTTCTCGCCGACCGGGGCGGCATAGTGCAATGCGCCCTCGGCGGCGTCCTTGCCTTCCAGTCGGGTGATGATCCAGGCGGCGAGGTAGTGCGAAGCCAGGCAGCCGCCGGCGGTGGCGACGTTGTCCTTGGCGTAGAAGGGCTGGTTGAGTACCTCGACGCCGGCCGCGATGACCCAGGGCTTGGTGATCAGGTCGGTGCAGGCGGGGATGTCATTGAGCAGCCCGAGCCTGGCCAGTACGAGCGCGCCGGAGCACTGTGCCGCGATGAGTTGGCGCGAGGGGTCCAGCCCCCCCGCAGGATACCCATGATCGCCGGATCTTCGACGACCTCACGGGTGGCGATGCCGCTACCGATGATGACGGCGTCAGCGGTGCACGCCTCCTCCAGTGTGGACATCTGCTCGATGGTCACCCCGTTCATGGACGTCACCTTGGGGCCGGGGGTGGCGATGGTGACGCGCCAGTCGTCGGTCTTGACGCGGTTGAGCACTCCGAGCGCGATCAGGGAGTCGAGCTCGTTGTACCCCTCGAAAGTGAGGATGGCGATGTGCATGGCGGCTGTCCTTCCAGGTGAGCGCGGATTGACTGTGACGGTACGGACCTGTGAACAGGACAGTCAAAGAATTGTCATGGGTACAGTCCGACCCATGGCGGCCCCGCGCTCACCACCGACTACGGAAGAGAGCCGTTCCTTTGACAGTCCTCAGGCTGGGGGTTGGGGGCGCAGGACGCTGTCGGGGTCGTAGCGCTGCCACAGGTCGGTGACGCGGGTGCCGGTCGGTCCGGGGTAGGCGTGGGCGAACGTGGTCTCGTCGGGTGCGCTCTCGAAGTTCACATAGGCACCGTCGGTGTGCCGGGCGAGCGGGGCCCAGGCGGCGGCCAGCGTGGCACGGTCGTCCGGCGGGAACGCCGAGACGACGACGAGTGTGTTCTGGTGGCGGTGGGCGAACGCCGTGGCCGAGGGGGCCGGATCGTGGGTCGCGCCGCCGAGCGACCGCAGCTGGATCAGGACCGGGTGGGGGGCAGGCGACGCGGTGACCAGCGCGTGGGCGGCGTCAGGAGTCATGTCGGTGAGCAGCCCGTTGGTCGTGCTGGACCGCATCTGCCCGGAGTTGGCGTGCATATGGTGTGGTGGGACCAAGTCCGTGTACGGGACGATGCGGGCCTGCTGGGCCATCACATCACCGATGCCGAGGAGGGGTTCGACAGCGTCACGGATGACAGACGGACTGTCCGAGGTCACCACCGCGGTGATGAACGCGGCGGTAGTGGTGCTCTGCGAGGCCAGCGTCACCGCCGTCGACAGCTCGCGCGGTGCCCGCGCCATGACCTCGGCCCAGCGCCGCAGTGTCTCCCCGGCCGGGTCCATCACGGCGACCAGCTGCGCGTGGCCGACGCCATGGAGCTCCATGGCCTCGATCTCGAAGGCCACCGCGATCCCGGCTCCCGCGCCGGCCCCTCGCATCACCCACAGCAGGTCGGGCTCGGCTTCCGCATCGGCGCGCACGAACGTTCCGTCGGGAAGGACGACTTCCACGGCACGGATGTGGTCGACGGTGAGCCCGTACCGTCGTACCAGCCAGCCGACGCCACCCCCGGTCGCGATGCCGCCGACGCCGACGTTGCCGTGGTCACCCGAGCTGATGGCGAGCCCGTGCGGAGCGAGCGCCTGAGCGACCTGGGCCCAGCGGGCACCCGCCTCGACACGGACCAGACGGGAGCCGCGGTCGAGGACATCGACCCGGTGCATTGCGCTCAGGTCGATGACGAGCCCGCCGTCGTTGGTGCCGCTGCCGGACAGGCCGTGTCCGCCACTGCGGACCGCGATGCGAAGTCCCGTCTCCCGCGCGAGCCTCAGGGCTGCGGCGATGTCGCCCGCGGACTCGGGCAGGACGACGGCGGCCGGGCGGCCCACGGTGGTGTAGGTGGACCGGAGCATCCGGTAGCGCCGGTCGTCGGGCATGACCGCCTTTCCGGCCAGCTCGGTCGGCAGTGTGCCGAGGGTGCCGTTCATCGCCCGCTCCTGACGGCGTCGACGCGCTCGCGCACGGCGGGCACGACCTCTTCGGCGAAGAGTGCAAGCTGCCGCTCCGGATCGGTGGCGGGCCAGAAGACGAAGGTGTCGAAGCCGAGTTCCACGGTCCACTCGGTGAGGGTGTCCACCCATTGCCGTGCATCGCCGACGAGCCCGGGGCCGTCCCGGTGCTCGCCGATCACACCGATGACGTTGTAGATGCGCCGCAGCGTCCTCGGGTCGCGACCCGCGTCGGTGGCCGCCTCGTCGACGATCCGCTGCCGTGAGGGCACCTCCTGCGGCGGGACATAGATGTTGAGCGGGGAGATCCAGCCGTCGGCCCCCCGGCCGGTGAGCGCGAGCATCCTGGGCTTCTGGGCGCCGAGCCAGAGTTCGACGGGCTTCGGGGGCACCGGTCCGGCGCGGTAGCCGTCGACGGAGTGGTACGGGCTGTGCAGTTGTACGGCACCTCCGGACAGGGCCGTGCGCAGCAGCCCCAGGGACTCCTCGGCGTACGCCACCATGTCCTGGCCTCGTCTCGCCGGTCCGCCCATCGAGGCGATGGCATCGGGGATGCCGCCCCCGCCGAGACCGAGCCGGATCCGTCCGTCGGTGATCACGCTCAGCGACGCGGCGGCCTTGGCGAGCATCACCGGCGGCCGCAGCTGCAGATCGGCGACGTCGGTGAGGAAGGAGATCCGGTGCGTGAGCGCGGACAGATGTGTGATCAGGGTCAAGGCGTCGAGGTGACCGGGCTGATAGGGGTGGTCCTGCACGGCGAGGTAGTCGAGGCCCGAGTCTTCTGCTCTCCGGGCGAGGAGACGGGTCTGCGGCCATGCCCCGGCAGAAGGTTCGAGGCTCACTCCGAAGGAGAGCGGGCGTTGGTAGTCGGTCATGCGTCTACGGTGCGCCGGACCGCTCCCACGCCAAAACGATAGGTAAGGTGCTAATCTTTTGTAAGTGGACACTATTCATGACGACACCTGCCCAAGCTTCGAAGGCACCCTCGAAATGATCGGACGCCGCTGGACGGGTTCGGTACTGCAGGCCGCGGCCCAGGGCGCCCGGCGCTTCGGCGAGTACCGGGCGGTGATCAACGGCATCTCCGACCGGTTGCTCTCTCAGCGCCTGAAGGAACTCGAGGCGGCTGGTCTCATCGATCGCACCGTCATCCCCACCACGCCCGTACAGATCCGCTATCGGCTGGCCCCGGACGGCCAGGCGCTGGTGGACGCCCTGGTGCCACTCGCGCAGTGGAGCCTGCGACGAGGCTCTGGTGCCAGGGGCGCCGGACGGATCCCGGCGGCCTGACCTGTCGTCGGCCAGCGCGATCAGCCCGCCGATCCGGCCGGACCAAGGCCGCTCTCGGGTCGGACAAGCTCACCGGCCCGCCCGGCTGTCCGCAACCTTCCCGGTTCAGGCCGGTACTGGTCGCGTCGGTCCACCGGCGCGGTCCAAGGACTGCGCGCCATGAGGTGATGGTCCACGCCGGCGATCCCGGCCAGCGCGCCGACGACCGCGAACGAGGTGGTCACCATCCTCGTAACTCGGGGGAACAACTCAGTCCCACAGGCGCAGACGCCACCAGGCAGGCGTCCAGGGGGACGGCCGAGCTTGGTCTCGCAGGCCGGTTCGGTCCTGTTGGTCGAAACGGTCCGCAAGATCGGCTGACCAGCACGTTCCTGTCCCTACGATCACTACACCCCGACCGGAGCCGTGGAACCCGGCGCCCACCCGACGCGACAGCCGGGCCATCACCCTGCCCACCCTCACCCCGGACAGCCGAAACGGCCCGCCAGATGACCCGACGATCGGGCCTGGTGGCGGCGTCGCCAGTCGGACCAGCCGAGCCGGTGGACCGGGTCAAAGGCGGGCCGGATGACGAGCGTGATGAACAGCCGTTGGATCTCGTTGCAGGTGAGCGGTATGAGGGCGTCTGGTGCGGGATCGCGGTTGTGTTCGTTCGCGCGGACGACGGCGAGGAAGGCGTGCGCCAGCATGGCCAGGGTGACCCAGCGGGACCAGGACGGGTAGCGGCGGACCTGGTGCTCGTCCAAGGCCGCCAGGCCCTTGCTGGACTGGAAAAACTCCTCGACCCGCCACCTTGATCCAGCGATGTGCACCAGGGTGGTCAGCGGCACTGCGGCGGCCGGCGAGTAGCAGCGGTAGTACGCGAGTTCGCCGGTGCTGCGGTTGCGGCGGATCAGCAACTGCCGGCTCCCGGGCCGGGGGTCGGTGAGGTCGATGACGGCCCAGTCGTAGAAGCGGTGGCCCTTGGCTCCGCTCCCTGCGGACAGCTTCTGCCAGGCCCTCTTGGGCACCTTTCTGGCCAGCGTGTCCGCGCGGAACTTCCCGGCGCCTGTGGTGACTTCGTGCGAGCAGGGCACCGCGAGGACGTGGCCGGTGCCGCGTTCTTCCAGCGCGGCGCGTAGCGTCGGGTTGCCGCCGTAGACCTCGTCTCCCGCGACCCGGGCGGCCCGGTGGCCGGCGTCCAGGAATCGGGTGACCATGCGGGCGGCAAGCTGCGGTTTGGTCGCGAATTCGGTCTTGTCACCGAGTCCGGCGGCCCGGCAGCGGTCGGGGTCCGAGGTCCAGGAACGCGGAACGTACAGTTCCCGGTCTACCGCGGCGTGTCCGCGGTGGCCGGCGTAAACGAGATAGACGGCGACCTGCGCGTTCTCGATCCTGCCCGCAGTGCCGGTGTACTGGCGCTGGACACCGACGGTGTCGGTGCCCTTCTTCACGTCGCCGGTCTCGTCGACCACCAGAACCGTCTGGTCGTCCCGCAGATGCTCCACCACGTAGGCGCGCACGTCGTCGCGGACCTGGTCGGCGTCCCACTTGGCCCGCCCGAGCAGGTGCTGCATGCCGTCCGGGGTCCTCTCTCCGGCCCACTCGGCGATGGTCCAGCAGTTCTTGCGCGGCAGGTCCGACAGCAGCCCGAGCACCAACCGCCCGACCCGACGTCGGGGTTCGACCCGTGCGAACCGGCCCGCGATCAGGGCCATCAGGCCCTCGAACGCCTCCTGCCAGCGGGCAGGGTCTACGCTGTGACCTGCGGCCACCGCATGATCGTTTGTCTTCACACACCGATGATCAACGGTGGCCGCACCCGTCTCCACAGCGCGCCAGGGTCGCCCAGGTTCGCCTGCCGTCCCGTGTCAGGAGGACATATGCAACGTGGCGAAGTCTGGTGGGTCCAGTTCGACGAGCGGAGGTTGGTCGTACTGCTGTCGGGAGAGGACACGTCCGGGATCCGGGTGATGCAGGTCGTCGCTCCGGCAGGCGTCGACATCAGCGGTCTGGGCATCGAAGTGACGGTCGGCGACGGTGAAGGACTGCCGTTCGAAGGCGTGTTGCGGCTCGCGTTCCCGCGTCCAGGCTTCACGCCGTGCACGTGGCTGACCACCGTGGCCCGGGACGACCTGATCGAGCGGGCAGGCGTCCTGCCCTCCGCAAAGCTCAGCGAGATTGACGACGCCCTCCGACTCGCTGAACAAGCGCAGGAGCGGACCCCGGCCACGACCGCGAAGCTCAGCGAGATAAGGGATGCCCCCCGTCTCGGTGAACTCGGGTAGACGGAGAAGGAGCCGACGCCCGCGACGGCGTGGGCGATCTCGGGCGAGATGATCGACGCTGGCCACCTGCCGCCTCGGCGCCTCTCACCACCGAGATCACGATCTACGGCTGGAGTACTTGAAAGGACGGCCACAACGGCAAAGACGGCCATGACGGCGACGTCCTGCACCACGGCGGATACTTCTTCCACTGCGAGGCCAGCGCGGGGCACACTGCGAGGCGGCCCGCCGACGGGGAGTACGGCCTGAGAACCGGGGCCGAGAGCGCGGGAGCGCCCGTATCGGTCGCGACGGGGCAGGTGTCGGGCCCGGTCCTCCGGGCCCGGGGAGGACCGCCGTTCGCCGGGCCCCAGGTTCCGGGAGTCGCTGGGGTGATGCCGTGGAACCGCTCGGGCGCGGGCACGCCCTCCGTACTGAACTCCGTCACCAGAACCATGTCCACATCCCGCGTATCGGTCCGGCTGTTCAGCAGTACACGGTGAGGGCGGCTGGCGCACCGGCACAAGAGTGCGGTGTCCACGACATGCGGTCGTGGCCGGGACCAGGGGACCGGGAGGGGCGAGCACCCCGCGGGCGCACCCCCGCGATCCCGGCGCCCGTGCCCGAGTCCGCCCTCCCGGCCTCCGGTGCGGCTCGGCACGGTCGGACGACGCTGGCCCTTCGGCTGCGGGCGGTGGCCGCTCTGGTGGCGGCCCGGACTTGCGAGGCTGTCGCGGCGGCGCCCCAAGTCTCACTCAAGGCGGTGGACAACTGGTAGTCGAAGTGGTCGGCAGGCGGGCGCGAGGCACTCGTGGCCCAGCCGCGTGGGCGCCGGGCCGGCGGACATCAGGTCCTCGGCAGGGTCGAGCAGTAGGCGGTCCGGCAGGGCGGACTGGATCACTGTCCCTGGGCCCTGGGGCTGGCCGGGCAGCTGTGGACACGTGCCGGTGTGGGGGATCCGATTGCGAAGTTGTACCGGGTGCGGATGGCCGAGCAGGTGGTGGGCACGTACGTGCGCCGGTGCACCGTCGAGGGCCGACCGGTACAGCAGGTCTGGACGGTCGCCTCGACGACCAACGCGATCCTGGAGCTCGGGGACCGGCTGGTCTGCCAGGGTGTTCAGCGTGTGCTGATGGAGGCGACGGCGAGTTACTGGAGGCCGTTCTTCTTTCTCCTGGAGGCCCGGGGACTGGAGTGCTGGCTGGTCAACGCTCGTGATGTGAAGAACGTCCCGGGCAGGCCGAAGACGGACAAGCTGGATGCGGTCTGGCTGGCGAAGCTCGCCGAACGCGGAATGGTGAGGGCTTCGTTCGTCCCCCCGAAGCAGGTCCGTCAGTTGCGGGACTTCACCCGCACCCGGACGGTGTTCGTCCAGGAGCGGACCCGGCACAAGCACCGGGTGGAGAAGGCTCTGGAAAACGCGCAGATCAAGCTGTCCACCGTCGTCTCCGATCTGTTCGGCATGTCGGGCCGGGCCATGCCCGACGCCCTGGTCGCCGGCGAAGGACCTCGTCCGCCAGCTCCAAGCCCTCGGCCACCAGGTCACCCTCGCCCCCACTACCGCAGCCTGATCGTCTCCACCACCTCGCAGTGCGACCGTCCGGCTCCGCCGAACGGCGCTACCGCCTGCCTACGTGAACGTTGATCTTCCGTTCAGCTTCAGAGTCAAGCCCTTAGGACTTCTGTGAAAATTCTCTGAGCCTGCGCGTTTCATCAGCCTTCCTACGGTTTACGCAAACCCCCTTGTGAACGGGCCTCCTGCCGGTCCTCGAGTACTACGCCTCGCTCCCGGATTTCCCCGGCGTCTGGGTCAGACCGTGCGGATGAGCTGGTGGTTCACGAATTCGCGGATGCCCAGTGCGCCGAGTTCACGGCCGACCCCGGATCGCTTGCTCCCGCCGAAGGGGAGTTCCACGGCGTCCAGTCCGACGCCGTTGACGTACACCATCCCGGTCTCCAGCGCGTTCGCGACCCGGTTCGCCTGGGCCGCGTCATCGGTGAAGACGTACGAGCCGAGACCGAACGGGGTGTCGTTGGCGATGCGGACCGCGTCGGCCTCGTCGGCGGCACGGTAGACGATCGCCACGGGGCCGAAGAGTTCCTCGTGGTGCACCGGGTTGGCGCCGGTGACGTCCGCCAGTACCCCGCAGGTGTGGAACGCGCCGGTGCGCGAGCTCGGCAGCAGCACCTTCGCTCCGGCCGTCACCGCTCGCTCCACTTGGGATGCGAGGGTCTCGGCGGCGCGCACCGAGGAGAGCGGACCCAGCACGGTTGCGTCGTCCAACGGATCGCCCGGCGCGATGTCTGCCAGCTTCCCGACGAAAGCCTGCACGAACCGGTCGTAGCGGTCCTCAAGGATGATGAACCGCTTCGCGCCGTTGCAGGACTGGCCGCTGTTGTCCAGCCGAGCCTCGACCGCGGCGTCGACGACCGGGGCGAGATCGGCGACGTCGAGTACAAGGAACGGGTCCGAGCCGCCGAGTTCCAGCACGGTCTTCTTCACCGACCCGCCGGCGAGCCCGCCCACGATGGCGCCGGCTCGTTCGGATCCGGTGAAACTGACTCCGGCCAGGCGCCGGTCACCGATGATCCCGGCGAGCTGGTCCTCGGAGGCGAGGATCCGGTGGAGAACTCCCTCGGGGGCGGCCGCCGCGGTGAACGCGTCCGCGATCAGCCGGGAGGAGTCCGGGCACTGCGGGGCGGGCTTGAACAGCACCGCGTTGCCGGCGGCGAGGCTCGGTGCGGCGAACCGGGCGACCTGGTAGTAGGGGAAGTTCCAGGGCATGATCCCCAGCACGACGCCGAGCGCCTGTTTCCGGATGACCGCGGTGCCGCTGCCCTGCTGGAGCGCGATCGGCTCGTCGGCGAGGAACGCCGCGGCGTTCTCGGCGTAGTAGTCGTTGATGTCGGCACTGAACTCCACCTCGGCCAGTGCCTGGCTGATCGGCTTGCCCATCTCGCGAACGGCGGTCGTCGCGAAGTCGCGGAGGTGGTCGCGGTGGAACCGCGCGGCCCGCTTGAGCACCGCCGCCCGCGCCTGGACCCCGGTGCGTGCCCAGAGCTTCTGCGCCGCCACCGCGCCGCTGATCACTTCTTCGAGTTCGGTCTCGCTCGCGTAGGGGTGCGGGCTGCCGGCGGCACCGGTGGCCGGGTTCACTACGCGAAATGGTGCTGCGGAAGACATCGTCGATCTCCTAGTTGGACAGCTGCGGGGTGTTCTCGGTGACCGGGCCAGGTCGGCTTGTGCTGTCGTCGAGCCGCGCGTAGACGCCGGGGCGGCGGCGCCGCGTGATCAGGGCGCCCCCCGCGCCGGCCAGGAAGGCCGCGAGGACGAATCCCATGACGCCGTAGGCCTGGGCCTGGGTACCGGTCATGAGATTGAAATTGGCGATGACGAGAACAAGGATCACCGCCAGCCCGAGGGTCGAGATCATCGGGGCCACTGTCGTGGACCAGCGGCTCCTCCCGGTCTCCACCTTCCGGAAGTAGACGACTGTGGCAAGGCCGACCAGCGTCATCAGGATCACCACACCCAGCGACGAGGCCGCCCCGGCCAGGGTGAACACGACGGTCACCGGATCGAGCCCGGTGCCGATCGCTGCCAGCAGAACCACCACGGACACCACCGAGACCAGCAGCGAGGACCGCGACGGCGCGTGATGCCTGGTGCTGACCTCGCCCAGCCGCGCGGGCAGCATCTTCGTCCGGCCGAGTGCGAACACGTACCGGGTCACGATGTTGTGGAACGACAACGCGCAGGCCAGGAAGCTCGACACGAGCAGGACCTTGGCCACGTCCGCGACGATCGGGCCGACCACCGTACTGATCAGGTCGAGGACCACGTTCTCCGGATCGTCCGCCGACCGGGACACGATCTGGCCCGTGCCGACCCCGGTCACCACAAACCAGGCCGATACAGCCGAGAACAGGCCGATCGCCACGACCGCGATGTAGGTGGCCCGGGGAATGGTCCGGTCCGGGTCCCGGGCTTCGTTACGGAAGACCGCGGTCGCCTCGAACCCGATGAAGCTGTAGAACGCGAACATCACCCCGAGCGCCGGTACGCCTTCCCCCAAGGTGCTCAGGGGCACCGTGGCCGCGGCACTGGTGCGTCCGCTGTGGATGAGGACGCCGATGTCCAGTGCGATGACCACGAGGGTCTCCAGCGCCAGTGCCACGAGCAGCACCTTGGAGCTGAGCTCGATGTCGCGGTAGCCCAGCACCGCGACCAGCGCGAGCAGGCCCAGCGAGAACACCCACCACGGGATGCCGCCGGGGAGCAGGTTGCCGGCCGCCACGCCGAAGTAGGCGGTCACTCCGATCAGCAGCAGCAGATAGGACGCGATGGCGACCGCGGCCGCCCCGGTTCCGGTGACGCGGCCGAGACCGGCCTGGATGTAGGAGTAGAACGCGCCGGCGTTGGGCACGTAGCGGCTCATCAGCGTGAAGCCGATCGAGAACAGCAGCAGCAGCGCGGTGCACGCGAGGAAGTAGTACGGCGCACCGGCGTTCGCGCTCTGCGCGATCAGCACCGGCAGATTGGCGGCGACCACGGCGAGCGGCGCCGCCGCGGCCACGACCATGAACACGATGGGGCCGACGCCCAGGTTGCGGCTGAGCAGTGAGGTCGCGCCGGGATCGGCGGCTGCGGGGCGGGGTGTCGAAGAGTGCGGACTGTCCATCGGAGGTGTTCCTTCGAGGCGAGGGGTGCCCGGGACAGCCCTTAGCGCTGTGACCGGCCGGGGATGAGCAGTGTGCGCAGCGAGGCGCCGGTGGCGAGTTCGTCGAGTGCCGCGCCGGCTTCGGCCAGCGGTCGGCGTGCCGAGACCAGCTCATCGATCTTCAGTTCGCCGTTCATGTACTGGTCGACCAGCGCGGGGAAATCGATGGCGGGACGGACGCTGCCGTAGTTGGAACCGAGGATCCGCTGGTCGGCTTCGGCCAGTGCGAGCGGTTCGAACGACGCCTTCGCACCGGCCGCGGGGAGCCCGACCACCACGGCGGCGCCGCCCATGCCGAGCATCGCGATGGCCTGCTCGGTGGTGGCGATCTTGCCGATGGCGTCGAACACGTAGTCGGCGCCGTCGGGCAGCGACTCGCGCAGCGCGGCGACCGGATCGCCGGCGGAGGCGTCGATCTCTTCGGTGGCGCCGAGCGTGCGGGCCAGCTCGGTCTTGTGCGGCTGCACATCGATGGCCACGATCCGCTCGGCTCCAGCCATCCGGGCCCCCTGAACCACCGAGAGGCCCACGCCACCGCATCCGATGACAGCGACCGTGGCACCCTTCTCGACCTTCGCGGTGTTGGTGACCGCGCCGACGCCGGTGGCGATTGCGCAACCGACCAGACACAGGACGTCGAGCGGTGCGTCCTTCCGGACGCGGATCGCACCGCTCGCGGGCACGATGGCTTCCTCGGCGAACGAGGAGACGCCCTGGTAGTGGTAGATCCGCTCACCGCCCCGGTGGAGGCGCGAAGTACCGTCGTACAGCACACCCCCGGGGGCGACGAGGTTCATCGCTACCGTGCACCGGGCGATGTGGCCCGATTTGCAGTAACGACACTCGTTGCACGGGGCGACCCACGACAGCACGACGTGGTCACCGACTTCGAGCTCGGTGACACCGGCACCGAGTTCGGTGACGATCCCGCTGCCCTCGTGGCCGAGGACCATCGGCACCGGAAGAGTCCACTCGTTCCGGATGATGTGCAGATCCGAATGGCACACGCCGGTGGCCGCGATCTGCACCCGGACCTCGCCGGGGCCCGGCCCATCGAGGTCCACCTCGGCGAATTCGACTTCGCCCGCATTTCCTGAGAACAGTACTGCGTACACTTTCTCCTCCAGATTTTCTCGATGGCCCGTGGCACCTGGCGGGGTCAGCACGACAGGATGTCGTCGATCCCCGTGAGCAGGCGGTCCGCGTGCCGGACCGCGAACGGCAGCGGCGGCCGGATCTTCAGCACGTTCTCGTGCCGCCCCGACGAACTGATCAGGATCCTCCGCTCGCGCAGTTCGTTGACGACCGCCGAGGCCGTGGCCGCGTCCGGTGACTTGAGGTCCGGATCGGCGACGAACTCCACTGCGACGAACAGGCCGTCGCCCCGGACGTCGCCGATACCCGGGTGCCGGCCGGCCAGTTCCCGCAGGCCGGTGATCAGATGCTGTCCGACCTCGCGGGCGTGGGCGATCAGCTGGTCCCCTTCGACGACGTCCAGCACCGCGGTCGCCGCCGCGATGCTGACGGAGTTGCCGCCGAAGGTGTTGAAGTAGCGGACGTCGCCGCCGAACCGGTCCATCGCCGCCTCGGTCCCGACGAGCGCGCCGATCGGGATCCCGTTGCCCATCGGCTTGCCGAGCACCACGAGGTCGGGCCGCAGCCCGTGCCGGGTGAACCCCCACCAGCCGCTGCCCAGGCGGCCGAAGCCGGACTGCACCTCGTCCGCGATCCACATGCCCCCGGCTTCCCGGACCACGTCGGCAGCGGGTGCGAGCAGGCCGGTCTGCCCGGTCTGCCGGGTCTGCACCCCGTCGCTCGACATCACCGAGTCGACGATCACGGCCGCCAGCCCGATTCCGCGCTGTCGAAGGGTGTCGATCGCCTGCCGCACCCGGTCGGCGAAGTCCTCGGCGGCGGTTGCCGGGTCCTCCCGGTAAAGGTCCGGCGCATCCACCAGCACGACGTTCGAACCGATGTCGTTGTTCGGCCCCAGACTCGGCGAGATCTCCGCCGCCGCGGACGTGGTGCCGTGGTAGCTGTGGGAGGTGCAGATGACTCCGCCGGCCCCCGTCTCGTAGCGCGCCACCCGCAGCGCCAGGTCGACCGCCTCGCTGCCGGTGCATGTGTAGACGACCCGCGAAAGCTCTTGCGGGAAAAGCGAAAGCAGCCGCTCCGAGTAGGCCACCACCGGTTCGGTGAGGTATCTCGTGTGGGTGTTCAACATCCCCAACTGCGCTGACACGAGGCGTTGTACGTGGGGATGGCTGTGCCCGACGGCCGGCACGTTGTTGTACGCGTCGAGGTACTCGTTGCCCTCAGCGTCGAAGAGCAGCACGCCCTCGCCCCGAGTGAGGGTGACCGGACGGGAGTAGAACAGCCGGTAGCTGGAGGCGAGCACGCGCTCGCGCCGGGCGTGGAGCTTCTCGGTCGCCGGATCGAGGCGGCCGTGAACGCGGCCGTCGAAGGCGTTCGCCATGTACTGGGGTCGAGTGTTCATCGCGTTCACCGTCCCTCTCGGATGGTCGGCCGGTGCGGACCCATGAGCGCGGCGCCACGTCCGCACACTCTTCTGATATGTGCCTCGGCCACACCCCGCTCGATGGCCAGCGCCTGCCGAAGGGCCGGCATGGTGTGTTCCACGCGCATGCTCCCGTAGACGGTCGGGCTCGCCCGCTCACGAGTGGTCCATGTCAGCGCTTGCACGCACAGCCGTGCCACGGCCAGGGGGTAGACCACCCGGAGTTCGTCGTCGGTCAGCGCGAGGACCCGGTCGTAGCCGGCCACCACGTGCCCGAGCGCGGCGAGCGGATCCGCTTTCCGGAGCATCGCGTACGCCCCGGCGACCGCCAGTTCGGCGATGCGCACGCTGTACAGGGCGTCGTTGAAATCGAGTACCCCCACCACGCTTCCCGCATCGTCGGCCGACCCGACGAGGACGTTGCTGTCGTTGAGGTCGTGGTGGACCACGGCTCGCGGCAACGAGGCCAGCACCGGCTCGAAATCCCCGATCCAGGCGAGAACCTCGTGCGCACAAGACTCTTCCGCGAGACCCGGGTCGGTCTCGGCGCACGACTGGATCGCCTCACGGGCCCGTGTCAGGTCCCAGTGGTGCGTTTCGTCGAGCAACGACGCCGGGAAACCCTCAAGCGCCTTCGTGATCTCGGCCGCCACCGCACCCCATTGGCGCAGCAGGGAGCCGTCATGGATTTTGACCTTGCGCAGTTCGGTCCCGTGCACCCAGTCGAAAACCGTGAGCGACCCGGTCACGGAACCAGCGCTGATGGGCAGGCGTACCGCACCGTCGCGGGTCTTCACGATGGTCGGTACCTTGAATTCCAGCGCACGCCCGGCCAGGTGGAGCAGGATCTCCTCCTGCCACCGCGCAACACCGCCGTTCCCGGCGGACAGCTTGATCTTGGCCAGGCGCAATTCACCCGTGGCCGTGGCGACCCGGAAGTTGAGGTCGCGTTCGCCACCCAGAAAGGTCACGCCGCAGGCGTGGAGACCGTAGGCCCGGCCCAGGCATTCCGCCAGCGCGACCGGCCAGGCCGTCTCCCCAGTGTGCGGATCCTCGGGCAACTGCGACATCGATCATCCCTTCCACGGCTTCGAGCAACCATTGCCGACCATGCGCCGGGTGTGTGGTTCCCCGCAGTCAACCTGACAGCCTGATGCACCTCAATGCCCAGATCAGTGCGAAACGGAGAAGATACTGTGCACTTCGCACAGTATGCTGTTCTGGGTGATCGTTGACCGCGCAGTGGAAGGGAAGCCGATGCCGGAGTCGGACCGGACGGCCGAGCTGGTTCGCGCCGCAGCCCGCGCGCTCCTTGGAGAGCGGCTCGGCCGGATCGTCGACAAGGGCGTACAGAAGACGATCGAAGACGAACCCAGCTATACCGGCGGACCCGTCAGCCGAGACGATCTCCGTTTCCATATGGACCGCAGCATGCGGCTCGCCCTGGCTCGACTGGAAGAAGATCCGCTGCCACCGGACCTGGAATCGGCCGCGCTCGACATCGGGGCGACCCGTGCCCGGCAAGGAATCCCGCTCGCGAGCGTGCTGCACGCGTTCAGGATCGATCTGAGGACGCTGTGGGAAGCGCTGATCGACGAGAGCAGGGAAATCGGCGCCGAACAGCGTGCGGAGTTCCTCGAACGCTCTTCGCTGATGGTGTGGGAAGCCGTCGAGCGCAATGCGGAAGAAGTCGTCCGCGGATACCGCATGGCCAAGGAGAGCATCGATGAGATCCGCTCGGCCGCATTCGACCAGCTGCTCCTCGACGGTGATCGCCACCCCCCGTCGGTGGAGAACGCGGCACGAGCGCTGGACCTGCCGGCGTCCGGGCGGTACGTCTGCGTCGTCGGGACGTTCACCACACCACGCCCGGAACTCGTCGCCGAGTGTGCGACCCGCCTCGAAGCCCGGGGACTGCCGTTCTACTTCAGCTGGTTCGCCCAGGAACTTCGCGGGGCCGTCCACGTTCCCACTCACCGTGACAACTTGGCGGACGAGCTTTCCCCGTTGCGGGAGCATGTCTGCTCAACCGCCGAGGCCGACGGTCTGCGCAACGTCGCGCGGGCCATCCGGCTCGCGCGGATGGCCGTGCGCGGCAGGACCGAACCGGGCCTCCAGCGGCTGGACCAGAGCTGGCTCAACGCGGTCGCCGCCGCCGACCCCGAACTGTCAGAAGCATTGCACCTGGCGGTTTTCGCACCACTTGCGGCCCTGAGTCGGAGCGAACGAACCGGAATCCTGGAAACCGTGGGCGATCTCGTATCGCACGGTGGGACGATCGCACAGATCGCCGAGCGGACCTACCGGCACCGGAACACCGTGCGCGCCCGGCTCCGGTCATTCACCGAACTGACCGGCTTGGACCTGTCGACGACGAAGGACCTGGCCACGACCGCCATCGCGTTCGCGATCGACGCCCTCCGGCGTAAGAAGGCGGCGTAGGCAGCCACGCCGTGCGCCTCGGCACCCTTCGCCCTCCGCATGCCGGACGTGGGCCGCCGAGGCCGTCCTCAGCGACCCGGAGACGGTGTGGGAGGAGTACGGGGTCGGGGAGACCGATGCCCCCGCCGTTCTCATGGACTCGGCCGAGGCCGGCAAGGAACTCGGTGTGCCCTACCCCGACGGCAGAGGACAACCGGACGAAGCCCCGGTTGCGGTGCCCACAGGACGATGGGAAGTCCGTGCGTGCCACAAGACCGGCAAGTTCCCCTGGGGCGGGGTAGTCCAACTCCTCCCAGCCGATGCTCAGCCGACAGCTACCGCTTGGAGGAGCTAACACAAAGCCTTCGGTCGGCTATGTCTCGTTGTCTGTCCGCTCGTTGGTCCGTCCGTGGGGAGGCTGAAGGGTCCGCCGTGGGTGGTGTCGGATGGTCTGTGGTCGCGTATCGAGCCGTTGCTTCCGGTGCGGCAGCGCCGGTCACGCAATGCGGGCCGGGTGTCTGCAGGGGATCCTGTTCGTTCTGCATACCGGGATCCAGTGGGAGTGGTTGCCGCAGGAGCTGGGCTTCGGGTCGGGGATGACGTGCTGGCGTCGGCTGCGGGACTGGCACGAGGCCGGTGTCTGGGACCGGCTGCACCAGGTGCTGCTGACCGAGCTGCATCGCGCGGGGAAGACTGGACTGGTCGCGGGCGGTGATTGACGGCTCGCACCGGCAGGCCCGTCGGGGCGGCCCAAAACCGGGCCGAGCCCGGTCGACCGCGGCCGGCCGGGCTCGAAGCACCACATCGTCACCGACGGGCGCGGCACCCCGCTAGCCATCACTTTGACCGGCGGCAACCGCCACGACGTCACCCAGCTCCTTCCGCTCTTGGACGCGATACCCCGCATCCGAGGCGTTACCGGCCGACCGCGACCCGAAACCGGTCTGGCTGTGGCGCTCGGCCACCGGCGCGGACGTCGACCGCTGTGGCAGGTGTTCCTCCGCCGCTTCGACCTGGAGCACACCTTGCATCCGGCCTGTTACTGACCCGGCGCCCAGGAGGGTGCTGTTCTGCCGGGTTCCTCTGTGAGGGCCTGTGCGGCGGCTTCGCTGACGGCTTCGGTCCGGCCGGGGGAGTCGCCGGCTGCTTGGCTGCCGTCCGGTCGTCGTCCCGGGAGGCCTCCTTCCGTTTCCGATGCGCGGGCAGGAGCGGACGTCTTCGTCGGTGCCGGCCAGCTCCCGGGGCCACGGTTCCAGGCGGCGGCTCAGAGGAATGCCAACCACGCGGTGAGTTCGACAGACAACGCGAGGGTGCCCCAGAGGAGGATGTGCCCGACTGGCCGGACCGGGTGTCCTGCGTCTTCACGCAGGACTGCCATGTGGACGGCAATGGAGGCCGGTGTCGAGGCGGCCCAGAGTGCACCCGCGAAAACGAGCCCGTCCATGGTGAGTTGCCGCCAGTCGCGGAACTCGCTGTGCAGTATGCGGGCCATTGTGGGCAGACCGGCTGCGGGCAGCAGCCCCAGTGCGGTGCTGGCCGCCACCCACCACCATCGTTTCCCGTGGCCTGTGAGCCGCCCGAACCAGTGGCCCAGGGCCACGGCCGGCAGGATGTACGCGGCGGTCAGCAGCGCGCTCGCACCCCACAGCACCGGCAGCCCGACCGCCAGTGTGACAGGGAACAGTGCAACCGCCGTCGGTTGACTGCCGGACCGCCCGGTCCACGCCAGCGCCAGCGCGGCCATGACCACACACAGCACAGCCATCGATACCGATGACGGCGCGGACCCCGGCCTGCTGGTCCCACGTCTGCCCAGTAGTTGGGCCATGTCAACCCCCCGACACGCCTATGCCCGCGCACTGCTTCCACTTACCCCGAGCGGTCGCTTCGGCACCACCCTACGCACACTGCTGAACGCGTTCAATAATGGTTTCAGGCGCGGTGCGCCCGATATCGGGACCCGGTCCGGTGGAGAACGGACCGCGGCACCGCCGGTGCCTGACGCGGGACGGGCAGCGGTCGTCCGGGGTGGTGCTCAGGCGGTCCAGTCGCGGAGGCGGCGGGCTGTGCGGGCGACACCGAGGGTGCCGGAGGCGGTTTCTCTCACGAGGCCGACGGCGTCTTTGGGCGGGTAGTCGAGGCGGTGGCCGCTGAGGGCGAGGTAGGCCTCGGTGCTGTGCCAGGCGAATGCCTCGTTGGAGTGCTCGAGGCACGGCAGTCTGGCAAGGGTCTGGAGCAGGGCGGCGGCTTTGAGGTGGGGCGAGCCGTAGACGTCGCGGCCCATCGCCCGGGCGTTCACGCGCGTGACGGCGGCGTACAGGACTCCCAGGTCGTCGACTTGGGGATCGCCGTCGAGGAGTTCGGCGGCGTGCAGGAGGAAGGTGACATCGAGAGGGTGCGGCACTGCGGGCTGGGTCACGCGGCGCGGCCCCGCCCCTGCTTCTCCGCTCCGGCTCGCGCCTCCAGCTCGGCGGCCCGCTCCTCCGGCGTGGCATCGATACTGCTGGGCTCGGCCGTGAACACGGCCCCGCTGCGGGCCATCGACTCCCGGAACCCTTCCAGGAACCGCTGCTCGACCGCGGTCGCACGGGTATAGGCGGCGGACAGGATGTACTCCTGCATGCTCACACCTTCCTGCTTCGCGGCGGCCGCAATCGCGGCCCGCTGCTCCGGGTCGGGGAAGCGCAGGTTCATCGCTTTCGGATCCGTCATGGTACCCACGGTACCAGCGATACCATCCGGAGGTTGCCGCAGCGCCCGACGCGTCCCGGACCGCGACGGGGCACCCCGCGGATTCCTCAATCAGCCGCACGACCAGGTCTCCGCTTGTATAGGCGTCCACCAGTTCCGGGCCGAACGTCAGGCGCTGCAGCACGCGGCCATCATTGCTGCCCGCGTCGAGCGCGTACACGACGCGATCACCGTCCTCGGCCTCTCGTGCCAGATCGCGCAATGTCTGCTGCTCACGGGCGGTGAGGCGGTCCGGTACTCGGATTCGCTTGGTGTGTGGGCTTGTGAGCAGGTGCCGGACTTGGGCATAGATCCCAGGTGTTCCTGGCGATGTGGCGTAGGTTTCCCAGTACTCCGCCCACAAGGTGCCTACCGCCAGCAGCCCCGGACCTTGGCTGAGAGCCTCCTCCAGCAGCACGGCAGCACGGGAGCCCATCTCCCCGTCCAAGAAGCGCTGCGCCTCATCCAGCCACAGCACCGTTCGCGCAGGCAGCGGCGGACCCGACAACAGGTCCGCCAAATCCTGTGCGCTGCTTGGCCGCGCCACCGACCATTGCGGAGCCATCCGCAACAGCGCCTCGTACACCGTCCGTGTTTTTCCCGTGGTCGACTCGCCTGTCAGCACAGTGAACACTGAGGCGTGGCCAGCTACTGCGGGTTCCAACGCGTCACGCAGTTCCACGTCGTGTGCGCATCGTGTACGGCGTCAACTCCGGCGTCGACTGGCCTGGCTGCCCACCCGGTGAAGCAGAAATGGAGTGCACCCGCAACTCCAGAGGATCACACATCTCTACCGATGACCAGTCAGAACCACGTGGCGCCCGGCCCCCGGCGACCGCAAATGAATGCTTCGCGGCACCACTCGCGGCAGGTAGGTCCTCAGCGCTGAGAGGACGGCAGAACACCTCCATAGTCGCTGGACCGAAGTAGCGGCGCACAAGGTGCGGCACTTTGTGCAAGATGTCCGACAGTTGCTGCCGTCCCCACAGATCGATCACCAGGTCGCTGTGCCGCTTCCGCAGGTCCGCGAGCTCCTCATCGATCTCGGTGTCGGCGACCCTGGCGGTGGTCACCACGACAAGGCGGTGCGCTCCGAAGGGGCGGCGCCCGCTGGCGTAGGAGGGGAGCCCGCTCGACCGGAGCCGACGGGGATCCCTGCGGTCGGCGCGGCCGATTCACGGGCGCTGGACGTCCAGCTTCCCCTCCGCGTAGATCGCGCGCATGCGCTTCTTGTCGAACTTGCCGACGCTGGTCAGCGGCAGCTCGTCGAGCTCCACCCAGCGCTCGGGTACCCACCACTTGGGCACCGAGCCGAGCAGGGTGTCGCGCAGGTCGGCCAGGGTCGTCTCGGCGCCGTCGCGCATCACGACCAGGACGCACGGGCGTTCGTCCCAGCGGTCGTCGGGCACGCCGATCACCGCCGCCTGGAGTACGTCGGGGTGCCGGGCGATGGTGAGTTCCAGCTCGTTGGAGGAGATCCACTCGCCGCCGGACTTGATGACGTCCTTGGCCCGGTCGGTGAGGGTCGCGTACCCGAGTGGGTCGAGCGTGCCGACGTCTCCGGTGCGCAGCCAGCCGTTCCGGAACCTGTCGTCGGATTCGAGGCCGTAGTACGAGTCGGCGATCCAGGGCCCGCGGAGTTCGAACTCGCCGACCGCGTGCCCGTCCGCGGGCAGGATCTCGCCGGTGTCCGGCTGGACGAGGCGGATCTCCACACCGGCGAGGACGCGGCCCTGGCCGTCGGCGCGGCGCTCCGGGTCAGTGTCCTCCTCGGCCCGTGGCGGCCGGTTCATCGTGATGAGCGGCGAGGTCTCCGTCATGCCCCAGCCCTGCAGCGCCGCCACCCCGTAGCGGTCCAATCCGGCGCGCAGCGTGCGCGGGATGGGCGCGCCTCCGAGGATGACGCGGTTGAGCGTCTTTAGGTCGCGCGACGGGTCCGCGTCCGCGTAGTTGAGGATCTCGTTCCAGACGGTGGGCACCCCGTTGGAGAACGTCGGCTGGTAGCGCTCGATCGCCTCGACCACGGTTGCGGGGTCCACGTGGCGGTTGCACAGCAGCAGATCGCCGCCGGCCCAGAACGTTGCGAACGGGTAGCCCCACGCGTTGGCGTGGAACATCGGCGTGATGATGTAGCCGCAGTCCCGCGAGTTGAGCGCGACGGCGTTGGCCGTGCACAGCGACATCGCGTGGAGCCAGATCGACCGGTGACTGTAGGCGACGCCCTTGGGGTCGCCGGTGGTCCCGGTCGTGAAGCACAGGGTCGCGGGGGCCTTCTCGTGGACCTCGGGCCACGGGAAGTCGGTCGGCTGCCCGGCGACAACGTCTTGGTAGCGCAGCACCTCGCCGGGCCAGGCACCCAGGGCGCCGTCCTCGAACCCGCCGACCACGACGACGGCGCGGACGGTGGGCAGTCGGTCGGCGATCTCCGCGAGGCGGTCGAGGAACGAGGCGTCCGCGATCACGACTTCGTCGGCGGCGTGGTTGATGGTGAACACGAGCTGTTCCGCGGACAGGCGCGGGTTGATCGTGTGTAGCAGCGCGCCCATGGCCGGGACCGCGAAGTACGCCTCGAAGTGCTCGCGGGTATTCCACAGGAACGAGCCCACGACGGAACCGGCCCGGACCCCCAGCGCCTGGAGGCCACGAGCGAGGGCCGCCACCTGCCCGGCCACGTCGCCGTAGAGCATTTCGGAGGCGTCGGCACCGACCGTCCGGACCGACCGCCGGGAATGCCAGGTCGAGCCGTGCCGGAGGATGTTGGCGACGGTGAGGTCGCCGTCGCCGATGTTGCCCAGGGGGTGGCTCGACGGGTGGCTCACAGATGTTCTCCTTCGCATGATCCGGCTGAGTTGGCTGATCGGGCTGTGGTACCTGTAGCAACAGCGATCGGTGCGACGTCCGGGGCGGTTAACTGCACGGCGCCGTTGGCTGGACGACGGACAGCGGTCGTTGAGCATGCCCACGAGTGCGCATAGCAGAACTTTATTCTGTCTTGAGGAATTTACCCGGTCAATAAGCGCCGAGTGAACGTCTTTGCAGTGAATGCCTCTTCCGTCCGTGCGATGCGCGGCACCAGGCGGGGCGGCTTACTCGGCGGGGGGATGGAAGCACAGCTCGGGGGTCAGGCGCGCCAGAGTTCGGCGCCGGACCGGACCACCGGCAGCTCGGGCACGACGGCGTGCCGGGACAACCTCGTGACTGCGAAGCCGAGTTCGGCGATGTCGGCGGCCGAGATCATCTCCTCGGGCGCGATCCGGTCGTGCGTCCAGGCGCTCATGTCGGTGTTGACATAGCCCGGGCAGATCGCGGTGGCCGAGACGCCGTGCGCGGACTCCTCGGTGTTGACGGAAGCACACAGGGCGACCAGTGCGGCCTTGCTGGCGGCGTACGCGGCCAGGCCGGGCTCGGGTGCGAGCGCCGTCAACGAGGACACCGCGATGATCTTCGTTCCGGTCACCGGCTGCTGCGCGGCGGTTGCCCGCAGCAGGTCGAGGGATTCGCCGATGAGCAGGAACGGGGACCGGATGTTCACTGCGAACTGCTTGTCGAAGCGCTTGAGCGGATAGCCCGCCACCGGCGCGGCGGAGCCCACTCCAGCGCTGATCACCAGGGCGTCCAGGCGGCCGAAGTACTCGGCGTGCGCCGCGGCGACCCTCCGTACGTCCTTCTCGGCCGCCATGTCCCCCGGCGCCGTCTCGACCCGGACGCCCAGCTCGGTCAGGTGCTTGGCGGCCTCGTCGAGCGTGGGCGCGTCACGGGCGCTGAGGGTCAGGTCGTAGCCTTCGGACGCCAGCCGGTGGGCGATCGCATAGCCGATGCCGCGCGAAGCTCCCGTCACCAGGGCTGCCGGGCGCGTTTCGAGCGTGGGTGCGGTATCCACGGTGGTACCTCTCTTCGGGGCGGCCGGATCCTGGGCGTGGTCGGCGCGGCATGCGTTCGCGTCGGTGGTGAGCTCCGCGTCCGGCCCCGCGCCGACCTCGTGATCGTGATCATCGCCACGCCGCCGTCGCTTTTCAGGGCCGCGGCCTGCTCCCCTTCGGCCTGGCACGGCACAGAACTCGGCAAGTGACTTACTTATCGCTCGCTCAGTGGCGACACTAGGAGTCGCCCATGCGCCCGTCAAGCCCGGTCGGCAAAGGGTTGACCGGAGGAGGGCAATCGCCTACCTTCCTGCACATTCCCACTGAGCGAGCGATCGGTAAACTCGCCGCAGAGATCCGAGGACTGTGATGGCGATCGACTTCACTCTGGAACCGCACCTCGCGGACCTTCGCGAACGCACCGCAGCGTTCGTCCGCGAGACCGTACTGCCTGCGGAGGAGGCCCTGCTCGCCAGCCAGGCCGCGCCGGACGACGGCCTGCGCGCCAGGCTCCAGCAGGCCGCACGCGAGGCAGGTTTGTTCGCCCCGACCGTCGCCGCGGAACTGGGCGGGCTCGGCCTGGACATGCGCGGCCAGTCGGTCGTCCTGGAGGAGGCCGGATACAGCCTGCTCGGCCCGCTCGCCCTGAACTGCGCGGCGCCCGACGAGGGCAACATGCACCTGCTGGAGAAGGCCGCCACGCCCGCGCAGCGCGAGAGGTTCCTCCGCCCGCTGGCGGCCGGGCAGGTGCGCTCGTGCTTCGGCATGACCGAGCCGGCCCCGGGCGCCGGGTCCGATCCGGCGCAGCTCACCACTACCGCCCGCCAGGATGGCGACGAGTGGGTCATCGACGGACTCAAGCGCTTCATCACCGGCGCCGACGGTGCGGCGTTCGCCATCGTCATGGCACGCACCGGAGGCGGTGACCGCTCGCCTGAGGCGACGATGTTTCTCGTCCCGACGGATACCCCCGGGTACACGCTGGAACGCCACATGCCCACGCTGGACAACGGCTTCGTCGGCGGGCACTGCGAACTCCGGTTCGACGGTCTGCGCGTCGGTGACAACGCGGTACTGGGGGAGCCGGGCAAGGGCTTCGCATATGCCCAGATACGGCTCGCTCCGGCGCGGTTGACCCACTGCATGCGCTGGCTCGGCGTCGCACGGCACGCTCACGACATCGCCGTCCGCTACGCCGCGAACCGCACCGCGTTCGGCAGTCGCCTCGGCGACCTCGGCATGACGCAGGCCCACATCGCGGACAGTGAGATCGACTTGGCGGCGGGCCGCGCGCTGATCCGCGAGGCCGCCTGGGTGCTCGACACCGGCGCTTCCGGCAAGCGCGAGACGTCCATCGCGAAGACGTTCGTGGCCGAAGCCGTCGGGCGGGTCGTCGACCGCTCGATCCAGATCTGCGGCGGGCTCGGCGTCTCCGGCGATCTCCCGCTCGCAGCGTACCTGCGCGAAGTCCGTGCCTTCCGCATCTACGACGGGCCCTCCGAGGTGCACCGCTGGTCGCTCGCCCGGCGAGCCATCCGCGCTGCCAGGCAGGGCGGCGCATGACCGGGTGGGACGCGCGGCCGGCATCCGGGCCGGGACCGCTGTACGGCGTCCGCGTCCTGGAGATCGCGAGCCTCGCGCCCGCGCCGTTCACGTGCATGGTCCTCGCAGACCTCGGAGCGGACATCCTGCGCATCGACCGGGTCACCGATGTCGACGACCGTCCGCAGCCGACCGGCGACCCGCTCCACCGCGGCCGGCGCTCGGTGGCGGTGGACCTCAAAAACCCCGACGGCGCCGCGCTCGTGCGCCGACTCGCGGCCACGGCGGACGTGTTCGTCGAGGGTTTCCGTCCCGGTGTGACGGAACGCCTCGGGATTGGGCCCGCCGACCTCCGGGCCGCCAACCGGCGCCTGGTGTACGGACGCATGACCGGCTGGGGCCAGACCGGCCCGCTCGCCCACCGCGCGGGCCACGACATCAACTACATCGGGCTCGCGGGCGCCCTCGAACCCATCGGCCGCGCCGGCGAACGTCCGGTGCCGCCGCTGAACCTGGTCGGCGACTTCGGCGGCGGCGGCATGCTGCTCGCCGTCGGCATCCTCGCCGCGCTCTACGAACGCGAGCACTCCGGCCTGGGCCAGGTGGTCGACGCGGCCATGGTCGACGGCGCCGCGCTGCTCACCGCACCCCTGCACGGGCTGCGCGCCACCGGCCAATGGGACAACCCTCGCGGGCACAACCTGCTGGACGGCGGTGCGCCGTTCTACGACACGTACGAGACGGCCGACGGCCGGTACATGGCGGTGGGCGCGCTTGAACCGCACTTCTACGCGCAACTGCTGGCCGGGCTCGGGCTAGCCGACGCGGACCTGCCCGAGCAGGACGACCGCGACCGGTGGTCCGAACTACGGGCCCGCTTCACCGCCGCGTTCGCGACGCGTACCCGCGACGAGTGGACGGCGGTCTTCGACGGCACCGACGCCTGCGTGACACCCGTCCTCAGTCCCTGGGAAGCCCACCTGCACCCCCACAACGCGGCGCGCGGCGTCTTCACCGACCTCGTCGGCTCGCGCCAGCCCGCACCCGCGCCGCGACTCGAGCGCACCGCGGGCACGATCGGTACCCCCGCCCCGGCGCCCGGCCAGGACACGGCGGCCGCCCTGCTCGCCTGGGGCGTCGACGCCGGTGCCGTCGCTGACCTGACCGCGCGCGGCGCCGTCGCCGAACGTCCCTGACCTGCGCCCGTCCTAAGGAGCACCATCCGTGCAACGCACGCTCTACGACAGAGACCACCAGGACTTCCGGGCGATGGTCCGGCAGTTCGTCGCTCGTGAGGTCGTTCCGAACCAACAACGGTGGGAGCAGGAACGCCTCATCGACCGGTCGGTGTGGACGGCAGCCGGGCGGCAGGGCCTGCTCGGCATCGCCGTGCCCGGCGAGTACGGCGGCGCGGGCCAGGACGACTTCCGCTACCGCTCGGTCGTGAAGGAGGAACTGGCCCGGGTAGGCGCCGCGTCACTGGCGGCCGGCTTCGCCATCCAGGACGACATCGTCCTGCCCTACCTGCTCGACCTCGCCACCGACGAGCAGAAGCAGCGCTGGCTTCCCGGCATCTGCGCGGGCGAGGCGGTCACGGCGATCGCCATGACCGAGCCCGGAGCCGGCAGCGACCTGCAAGGCATTCGGGCCACCGCCCGACGGGACGGCGACGGCTGGGTCATCGACGGCGCGAAGACCTTCATCACCAACGGCATCCACGCCGACCTCGTCATCGTGCTCACCCGCACCGACCCCGACGCCGGGGCGAAGGGCATGAGCCTGTTCGCAGTCGAACGCGACACCCCGGGCTTCACGCGGGGGCGCAAGCTCGACAAGGTGGGCCTCCACGCGCAGGACACCGCGGAACTCTTCTTCGACGGGGTCCGGGTCCCGGCCGCGAACCTCATCGGGACGGAGGGCCAGGGCTTCATCCACCTCGTGGAACGGCTCCCGCGCGAACGCCTGTCGATCGCCGTGGCCGCGCAGTGCGCCATCGAGGCGGCGCTGGACTGGACCCTGGACTACTGCGCCGAGCGAACCGCGTTCGGCCAGCCGATCCGGGACTTCCAGCACAGCAGGTTCCTGCTCGCCGAACTGGTCACCGAGGCGGAGGTGACCAGGGCGTACCTGGACTCCGCGATCCTCGCGTTGAACGCCGGGACGCTCACGGCGGTCGATGCCGCCAAGGCCAAGTGGTGGGCCACCGAACTCCAGACCAAGGTCGTCGACCGCTGCGTACAACTGCACGGCGGCTACGGCTACATGCTGGAGTACCCCATCGCGCGGGCCTTCCTCGACTCCCGTATCCAGACCATCTACGGCGGCACGACCGAGATCATGAAAGAGATCATCGGCCGCGACCTGGCGAAGCGAAAGGCTGTGCGATGACCACCGGTTCCGGCCCCGTCACCAGCCCTCCCGGACTCGAACTCGGCGCTCTGGGGGAGTACTTCCAGGTGCACGTCCCCGGCTACCGGGGATCGCTGCGCGCCGAAGTCGTCGCGGGCGGCCGATCCAACCTCACCTACCGGGTGACGGACGGCGGCAGTACCTGGGCCGTCCGCCGCCCGCCCCTGGGCGGTCTCACCCCGTCGGCGCACGACATCGGCCGCGAACACCGGGTGACGTCCGGACTGCGCGGCAGCGGCGTCGCGGTCGCCGAGGCCGTCGCGTACTGCGACGGCACCGACGTCATCGGTGCGCCGTTCAGCGTCGCGGCGTGGGTCGACGGCCGCGTCCTGCGCACCCGCGCCGACGCCGACGCGCTGACCGTCGACGAGCTCGCGCGGTGCTCGGACGGCCTGGTGGACCAGCTGGTACGCCTCCACGCCGTCCCGTACCGTGAGTTCGGCCTGGAGACCCTCGGCCGCCCGGACGGCTACCTGCGGCGGCAGCTCACCCGCTGGCGTGCTCAATGGGACCTGGTCGCCACCCGCCCGCTGCCCACGGTCGGCGCTCTCTTCGCGGCGTTGGACGCGGCGATGCCCGGCACCGGCGAAGCGTCGATCGTCCATGGCGACTTTCGCGTGGACAACACCATCCTCGACCCCGACGACCTGTCCCGGGTCCGCGCGGTCGTCGACTGGGAGCTGTCCACCCTCGGCGACCCGCTCGCGGACCTCGCCACGTTCCTCGTCTACCGCGACCCGGCCGTCGACGCGCTCCTGGACGGTCCCGCGGCCACCGCCCCCGGATTCCCGATCCAGTCGCAACTGGCGGAGAGGTATGCCCGGGCGAGCGGACGGGACATCACGCAGCTGCCGTTCTACCTCGCGCTGGCGTATTTCAAGGTCGCCGTCATCGCCGAGGGCGTTCACTCCCGGTACACCCAGGGCATCACGGTGGGCTCCGGTTTCGACCGCGCAGGCGCGTCGGTCCCGCACATCATCGACGCGGGTCTCGCCGCGATCGGCGGACCGGGGGCGGAGCGATCGCCGGAGCCCTGACGACACTTCGGAGGCGGTCGGCACCCCCTGGCGGCCGCGTCCCCGGAGCGGCGCGAGAGAGGCTCAACGAACCCCTCGACGCGGATGCGATAACAGAGCTAGATTCTCTGAGTAGTAGATGTTAGATCTGGAGAGCAGAATCGGTGGTGCTCGGTCTGGTTCCCGGCGTCAGACACGGCGCGCTCCTTGATCGAGTTTACGAGCCGACCGTATCCATCCACAGTCCCGCAATGCGCGCAACCCTAGGAGCATCTGATGATCAAGCGCATCGCCTACCTCACCTCGCCGGGTCCGACCGACCGGCGCGGCGTCGCGCCCGAGATCGTCACCCCCGGTTTCCAGATGGAGTTCGTGCAGATCGGCACCCCGACGCTGGTGAACGATCCGGCCGACTTGATGATCACCGACCTGGCGTATGTCGAAGCCGCCATGCGCGCGCAGCGGCAAGGGTTCGACGGCATCGTGATCGGGGCGGTCGCCGACTACGGCCTCGGCACGATACGCGCCTCCGTCGACATCCCGGTCTTCGGCTGCGGGCAGGCCGGCCTGCTGACCGCGGCCGGCATCGGCGACAAGTTCGGCATCGTCACCATCTGGCCGGAGACCACGGCGTTCACGTACGACCGGATCCTGCGCGACAACCCGGTCGGCCGCCAGTGCGTGTCGGTCCGCTACGTGAGCACCGTTGCAGAGCAGGCTGAGATCGCCGACGAAGACGGCTTTTACCAGCAGATGCAGGCCGGGCGGGAAGGCATGATGCTCCGCATTCTCGCCGAGATCGAGGCCGCGGTCGCCGAGGGCGCGCAGTCGATCGTGCTCGGCTGCAACTGCATGAGCCCGGTCGCCGGCATCCTCGCCGCGCGCTCCTCGGTGCCGGTGATCGACCCGACGGCGGCGGGCTACCGGTCCCTGGAGTCGATGCTGCTCCTCGGCCTGACGCACGCCAAGGATCCACGGCTGCCCGCGGTGTCCGAGCGGGGTCCCGCCTTCGCCGAGGCGGTTGCGGCCGTGGTGGGCACGCTCGACGAGCCCGAGGAGTGCCCGGTCTGCGTGCTCGACGAATACGGCAACGCCTCCTGCGAGGCCCCCAGCCACGAGGCCGCACCGACGTCCGCCGACGGTACGGCGCAGTGATCGCGAAGTCCGGTGATGCCACGAGCTTTTCGCGCGGCAACCGGAACGCCGGCCGACCGGACCGGCTCGGCGCACCACGTGGACCCCGACGGGTCGACGGAGATATCGGAAGGGAACGCCCGTGGCTGACAACGCACTTGACGTGAAGGACCGTCTCGGCATCATCGATGTCTGCACGCGGATGGCGCTGTACATCGACCACCATCGCTGGGACGAGCTCGGCACGCTGTTCACCGACGTCATCGACCGCGACTACACCGGCATCTTCGGTGGCGAGCCGGAGCGGGTGACCCGCGAACAGTTCATCACCCGCGCCAGCAAGCGGATGCCCAACTTCGCGGCGACACAGCACCTGGTCTCCGGCCATATCGTCACGGGTTCGGGTGATGAGGCCGACTGCACGTCGCAGGTGCAGGCGGCGCACTACCTGCCGACCACGACCGGTGATCCGATGTGGACCTGCGGCGGCCAGTACGACCTGCGACTGGTGCGGACCGACGGCACCTGGCTCATCAGCTCCGTCACCGCGACGCAGCGCTGGTGCACCGGGAACTTCGAAGTCATGCGCCTGGGCCTGGGCATCCGCTGATGCGGTCTCCCGCGGCGGGATCGAGTGTCGCGACCAGGTACGTCGGTCTCGACCCGTCGTGGTCGGCCGGAGCGCCGGCCGACCACGACAGCGCGGGCCGTGACCACATCGCAGCCTTCGCCATCGTGCCCGCGTGAGGCCGATTGGTTACGGCCCGAAGGGCCGCTTCGCAAAGCAGTATGTATAGTACAAAAACTCAGGAGGGGTACATGGGAAGCAAGGAACTCACCGGCAAGGTCGCGCTCGTGACCGGCGCCGCGCGCCGCGGCGGCATTGGCCGCACGACCGCCCTGCTGCTTGCGGATCTCGGCGCGGACATCGCCTGCCTGGACGTCGCGCGGCCACCGGAGCACGCACCCGAGCACGGCGTCGGTTCGCCGGGCGAACTCGCGGAGCTGGTCGCCGAGATCGAGGCCAAAGGACGCCGGGCCATCGCCGTCACCGCCGACGTCACCAACGGAGCTCAGGTCAATGAGGCGGTGGATCGCACCGTGGTCGAGCTGGGCAGTCTCGACCTCTGCTGCGCGATGGCCGGCGGGGTCGGCTACGGCAACGGCATCGCCCCGCTGCTCAGTCTGGACGAGCCGTCCTGGGACTGGGTCATCGACGTCAACCTGAAGGGCACCTGGCTCACCGCCGCCGCCGCGGGGCGCGCCATGGTCGCTGCCGGACGTGGAGGGCGGATCGTCACGATCGCGTCGTCTGCCGCGCTCGTCGGCACCAACGGCAACACCGGAATGGGGGTGTACGCGGCGGCCAAGGCCGGCGTCATCACGCTCACTCAGAACCTCGCCGCCGAACTGGGCCCGCACGGGATCAACGTGAACGCGGTGTCGCCGGGCATGATAGGCACCCAGGCGTCGGCCCCGGTGCGCGAGCAGTTCGAGCGCAGCGGACGTACCGACGCGGTGATCGGGAGCATCCCGCTGCGGCGATTCGGTGAAGCGGAGGAGATCGCCTCGATCGTCGCCTTCCTGTGCGGCGACGGCGCCAGCTACATCACCGGCGACGCCATCAACGCCACGGGCGGAAAGGTCCTCGGCTGAGCATCCCGCCTGTCCCCTCCGGTGCGGGCCAAGCGCCGGTCCCAGTGCGGCCTGACCCTCCGTCGCGGATGAGCGCACCCTCACCCCCGACGGACCGGACAAGCGGGCCTTCCGCTGGATGAAGGCACGTCCCCATCTGCGGCGACCCGCCTCTGCGATTTCTCTTTCCCTGCGGCCGGCCGTCGGCAGCGTGATCATTTTCGGCGGTGAGATCTGCGAAGCGCTGCCCCGCAATCCTTCGGCAGCGGATACCAAAACCAACTGTGCGGCGGGTATTCGGCCGAAACGCTGGTGAGCGCGCCCACTGTCCGAACGTCGTGTCACGGTGCGTCCAACGGTGGGAACACACCAGTGACCTCAGCTCGGACGGCTGCGGAACCCGGCGCGTTCACGCATCGGTACAGGCCGAATCGGCGTTCCCCGGCTCCCTTCGCCGGAATTCCGGTGAACCGGTTGGAGTCTTGCGATCTTTCCGGTTCGACTCTCTGATTATCAGAACTCGATTCTGTATCTAACCGCGAAGTTCCGTTCGAAACCATTGCTCGGCTCGCTCAGGTGCTATAGCGTTCCGGCACTCAGCAGAGACATATTCTGCTATAAAGAACTTTCGCGACCCGGACGCAGTCAGTCCTGTCACCGCCAACAAGGAGATCCCATGGGACTCGACAGAGCATCAGCTCACGACTCGGCGACCACGGCGGGCACCGCCGACGGCAGCCGCATGCCGAAGAAGAGCAGGCGCTTCGCCGCGGTCGGTGCCGCGATCGTGGCCTTCACGGTCATCGCTTCGGGGTGCAGTTCGGATGGCGACGGCGAGAAGGGTTCGTCGTCCGGTGGCGGCGCACCCATCAAGCTCATGGTCCAAGGCGCGATCTCCGGACCGGTCTACGCGGTGCCCGAGATGGTGACCGGCGCGCAGGCCGCAGTGAACCGGATCAACTCCGAGGGCGGCATCAACGGCCGTAAGCTGAAGTTGATCCCCTGCGACGACCAGGGCAACCCGAACAACGCCAAGGCGTGTGGCCGCAAGGCGATCTCGGAGAAGGTCGCCGCCGTCGTCGGCGGTCTGTCGACGTACGACAACCAGTTCATCCCGACCCTGGAGGCCGCCAAGATCCCGTACATCGGATCGACCGGCACCGCGCCGATCAACAACACCAACCCGGTGTCGTTCCCGGTCAGCTCGGGCGCGGTCAGCTACACCGCCAGCGGGAAGGCGATGGCGCGCAACGGCTGCAAGAAGGCCGCCATCTTCGCGGTCGACCAGCCGGGTGTGGACATGGCGATCGAGAACATTACCCGCGGTCTCAACCAGTCCGGCGTGACGGAGGTCAAGCCGTACAGGTTCCCGACCAGCACCAGCAACTTCAGCTCGCTGGTCAGCACCGCCCAGGCGGCCGGGGCGGAGTGCATCGGAATCAGCGCCGGCCCGCAGGCCCTGGCCGGGATCATGCTCGCGGTGAAGAAGAGCGGCACCATCACGCCGATCAACACCATTCTCTCGAACATCGTGCCCGAGCTGCTCAAGAAGGTCGCGTTCCCGGCCGGCAAGCTCACCGCCGACGGCTTGTTCTACATGCCGGACGCCGGTGCCACCGGCCGGACCCAGCAGGTGCTTGAGCAGTACGTAGCTGACATTGCCGGGACGAAGGCCACCGGCCAGGCAGCGGCGATCGACGGCCCCTCGATCAACGGCTACAACAGCGTCCTGCTCTTCGCCGCGCTCGCCAAGACGCTGCCGGACATCACGGCGGAGAAGGTACTCAAGGCGATGGGCAGCTTCAAGAGCGACACCGGGCTCACCGCGCCGATCGACTTCTCCGGCAAGGGCCCGATCGACGGATCACCGCAGGTCCACGCCACCACGGCGATCACCTACTCCTGGACGGGTACGAGGTTGCAGCTGAGCGGCGACCCGATCACCGTCCCCTGACCGCCGATCGCGCAACCGATGCGGTCACCGATCCCGCCGAGACCCGCCCGTGGCTCGTTGCCCGGCTCGGCCGAATCGCCGCCCGTGAGCGGATCCCGCACTTCAGGCGGACTCTCGCCAAACGGCCGCCGGCGCATGCCGCCGGCGGCCCACCAGCACGCAGTCAGTGAAAGGACCGTCTGATGTCCAACGCGATTCACTTCGCGATCCTCGGCATGGCCAGCGGCGGGCTGTATGCCTTGATGGCACTTGGTCTCATCGTTGTGCATCGCACGTCCGGTGCGATCAACTTCGCGCACGGCGCGATCGCCGTCGCGGCCGGGTATGTCCTGGTCTACTGCGAGTCGAAATCGATACCGATCCTGGTCTCGGTGGTGTTGGCCATCCTGTCCGGTCTGGTGCTGGGCGTTCTGATCCAACTCCTGGTCATGACGCCGCTGCGGAACGCCAGCACCCTGACCAAGGCGATTTCCACCCTCGGGATCCTGGTGGTGCTGCAAGCCAGTGCCCAGCTGAAGTTCGGCTCCCAGCCGCAGCTGGTGGAGAGCTTCCTGCCGCAGAACGGCGTCACCATCTTCGGCGCGTACGTCACCGTCGACTACCTGATCATGCTGGCGATCGCGCTGGTACTGGCCGCCGTGCTGTGGGTCGTCTACCGGCGCACCCGCTTCGGCCTGGCCACCACCGCGGTGTCGGACAACGAGGAAGCCCTCGGCACGCTCGGCTGGTCCTCAACCCTGGTCGCGCGCGGCAACTGGGCGATCGCCGGAACCCTGGCCGCGCTCTCCGGGGTGCTGCTCGCCCCGACCACCGGGGTGAGCCTGCCGTCGATGACCTCGCTGCTGCTACCGGCGCTGGCCGCCGCCCTGTTCGGCAGGCTCAGCTCCTTCCCCGTCGCGACCCTCGGCGCGCTGCTCATCGGCGTCATCCAGTCCGAGCTGACGTTCTACGGGCAAGCACCGGTACTGCGCGACCTCCCCAACCTGCCGGAAGCTGTGCCGTTCCTGCTGATCATCGTGATCCTGGTGGCGCGCGGAAAGACGCTGCCCACCCGTGACTTTGTCGAGTCGAGGCTGCCCTCGCTCGGTTCCGGCCGCGTGCGGCTGCGCACTCTGCTGCCGGCCGTGCTCGTCGCGGTGCTGCTGATCCAGTGGATGCTGCCGCTCGAATGGGTCATGGCCACGACGTCCACCCTCATCGCCGCGATCATCGTGCTGTCCCTCGTCCTGCTGATCGGCTACGCGGGCCAGCTCTCGCTCGCACAGCTGTCGATCGGCGGCCTGGGAGCACTGGTCACCGCCCGCCTGGTCGCCTCGGCCGACTGGCCGCTGCCGCTGGCGGTACTGGTCGGTCTCGCCGTCGCGGTGCCGGTCGGGATTCTGGTGGGCCTCCCGGCGGTACGCACCCGCGGCGCGACGCTCGCCGTGGTGACGTTGGGCCTGGCCGCCGCCCTCAACTCCCTTGTGTTCAGTACGGTGAAGCTGACCGGCGGGGACGTCGGCATCGATGTGGGCTTCCCGTCCCTGCTCGGGTTCGAGTTCGACGAGACCACATACCCGCGCCGGTACGCCCTGGTCGCTCTCGCGCTGTTCGTCCTCGTGGGCATCGCCCTGGGCAATCTGCGCCGTTCCGGGCTGGGCCGCCGGATGATCTCGGTGCGCAGCAACGAGCGGGCCGCGGCCTCACTCGGTGTCAACGTGATCGGCGCGAAGCTTGCGGCGTTCGTGATGTCGTCGGTGATCGCCACCCTCGGCGCGATCCTGGTCGCGTTCCGGTTCCCCAACGCGCTGTTCACCAGCTTCGACCCGTTCCAGTCGGTCAACTACGTCGTGCAGTCCGTCATCGGCGGTGTCGGCTTCGTGCCCGGCGCCGCGGCCGGCGGCATGCTCGAACCGAGCGGCCTGGGCAGCAAGGCGATCCACAGTATCGGTCTCGGCGACTGGCTGACCCTGGTCGGGGGTGTGCTGTTGCTGCTCACGGTGATCTTCAACCCGGACGGTATGGTCGGCAGCGGCCTCGAACAGGCGCGGGCGGTCAGGCGCAAGCTGTTCCCGGCCAAGGCGTCGTCGCATGCCGCGAAGAGCTCGATCGCGGTTCAGTCCGTGGTCGGCGACGTGCCTGGCCGCGGCGAGGCCAAGGTGCTGGCGGTGAGCGGTCTGACCGTGCAGTTCGGCGCGGTCACCGCCGTCAACGGGGTGGATTTCGAGCTGCGCAGCGGCGAGGTGCTCGGCGTCATCGGGCCGAACGGCGCCGGTAAGACCACCCTCATCGACGCGCTCACCGGATATGTCCCGTCCAAGGGCTCGGTCACGCTGGACGGCGAGCAGCTGCAAGGCACCGCGCCGCACCATCGCAGCCGACTCGGTGTGATCCGCTCCTTCCAGTCGCTGGAGCTGTTCGAGGACCTGTCGGTGGGTGAGAACCTGCTGGTGGCGTCGGAGAAGCTCACCTTCCGCAGGGCGCTCGGCGCGATGTTCTGGCCGAAGCGACCGGCTTTGGACGGCGCCGCGCCAGCGGCGGTGCAGGAGTTCGGGCTCGGCGACGCGCTCGACGGAGCGCCGGGTGATCTGAGCTACGGGCAGCGCCGACTGCTGGCGATCTCACGCGCCGTCGCCGGCAACCCCACCGTTCTGCTGCTGGACGAACCGGCGGCCGGCCTCGACGACGTCGACCGGCAGGCCCTGAAGGCACTGGTGCGGCGGCTGTCGGAGAGCTGGGGAATCGCGGTCCTGCTCATCGAGCACGACGTCGACCTCGTCATGTCCGTCTCGGACCGCATCCTGGCCCTCAACTTCGGCACCGTGACGGCACACGCCTCGCCGGAGGAGGTCCGCCGTCATCCGGAAGTCATCCGCTCCTACCTCGGAGAGGACGATGCAGCCGTGCCCGCAGGCGACGGCCACACCCGCGGCACCGACGAGACCATGGAACGGAGTGCGCAATGACCGAGGCGGCATTGCAGGCAATAGGCATGTCGGCCGGCTACCACGGGGTGGCGGCGGTGTCGGAGATCGACCTTGAGGTGCACGCCGGTGAGGTCGTCGCGCTGCTCGGCCCCAACGGCGCCGGCAAGACCACGACCATCCGGGCGTGCGCGGGCCAGATCGGGTTGCTCGGCGGCAACGTGCGGTTGAACGGTTCGGAGCGGCCCGGACCGCTGTTCAAGCGTATCCGCGGCGGCATGGGGCTGTTGACCGAGTCGCGGTGCGTGTTCATGGGTCTGACGGTCCGGGAGAACCTGCGGCTCGGCCGCGGCCCCATGGACGACGCGCTGGCGCATTTCCCGGAGCTGGAGCGGCGGTTGGACGTGCGGGCCGGCCTGATCTCCGGCGGCGAACAGCAGATGCTGGCGCTGGCGCGTATCCTCGCGGCCCGCCCGAATGTGCTGATCGCCGACGAGCTCTCCCTGGGCCTGGCGCCGCTGATCGTCCGGCGCCTGCTCGACGCGCTGACCGCGGCTGCCGTCGACGGTGCGGCCGTGCTCATCGTCGAACAGCAGACCCGGCTGGCGCTGGAAAGCGCCCAGCGGGCCTACGTGTTGCGGCGCGGAAAGATGGCGCTGTCCGGGCCCGTCGCCGAACTGCGGGCTCAGAGCGCGGCCGTGGCGGAACTGTACCTGTGACACCGGTAACGCCACCCCGAGACGGGGCGATGGCGTCGCCTCCGCAGATCCCGGCCGGCCCGGCGGAGTTCCCCGTGCCCGGTGGATACGGCTCCATCGACGGGCAGGTTTCGACGTCGGCGCCTGGGTGCCGACCTGATGGAGAGGGACAGTGACTGTGACGGACAACTCGCTTGATGTGGTGGACCGGCTCGCCATCATGGACGCCTGCAATCGGATGGCGCTGTACATCGACGAGAAGCGCTGGCCCGAACTCGCCGCGCTCATGGCCGACGAGATCGAACTGGACTACACGGATGTCAGCAACCGCGGCCTGGAGCGGTTCACCCGTGCCGAGTACGAGAAGCACGCGGCGGCTCTCCTGGTGAACGATCCGATCACCCAGCACCTCGTGGCGTCGCACATCGTCGAGGGCTCCGGCAACCAGGCGAGGTGTGTCTCCCAGTTCCAGGCGACCCACACGCTGCCCAACACGACCGGCGACTCGTCGTGGGTGCTGGGCGGCCAGTACGACAGGCGGCTGGTGAAGGCTGACGGCCGCTGGCTGATCCGCAGCATCAAGGTCACCCGCCGCTGGACCACCGGCAACTGGCAGGTCGTGGTGCTGGGACGCGCCCAGTAGGTCACCTTCGAACACCCCGCCGGGTCGGTCGCGTCGCCGGGCACCGCGTCTTGTGCAGCGCAGCCCCACAGCGTGTGGCCGGACCTATGTGACAGGGCTGCTGTACGGCGAGCGCGAGGCGGGGTGCCGTACCCGGAAAAACGAGGAGTATGAGGAAACGATGGAACTCACTGGCAGAGTCGCGGTCGTCACCGGTGCCGGGCGCGGCCTGGGCCGGGCACACGCGTTGTTGCTCGCCTCCCTGGGCGCCGCAGTGGTCGTGAACGACCTCGGCGGTGGGCTGGACGGCTCGGGAGGATCCGCCGAGACCGCCGAGTCGGTCGTCGCCGAGATCACCGTCGCTGGCGGGATCGCGGTCGCGAACGCCGACAGTGTGGCGACCTCGGCCGGGGGCGCTGAGATCGTCGGGACGGCGCTGCGCGAGTTCGGCCACGTCGACATCGTCGTGAACAACGCCGGGACCACCGGCGGCCTCGTCGGCTTCGGCGACCTCGACGACGAGCGGCTGATGTCCGTGCTCGGCTCGCACCTGATCGGCTGCTTCAACGTATCCCGCGCGGCCTGGGGACCGATGGTGGCGCAGGGGTACGGGCGGATCGTGAACACCACGTCCGGCGTCGGTCTGTTCGGGATGGGCAAGGGAGTGGCGTACGCGGCCGCGAAGATGGGGATCGTCGGCCTGACACGCTCGTTGGCCGTCGAGGGTGAGGTGAGCGGGATCAAGGTCAACGCCATTGCCCCGATCGCGGCCACCCGGATGGCCGGGACCGCGTTCGGCGCTCTCGACGAGCACCTCGACCCGGCGCGGGTGTCGCCCGTCGTGGCCTACCTTGCACACGCGGACTGCCCGGTCACCGGCCGGGTGATCTCGGTCGGCGGCGGCCGGGTGGGCGAGGTGTTCCTCGGCGCCGCGCGCGGCTACTTCAATGCCGACCTGACCCCGGACGACGTTCGGGAGAACTTCGACACCGCACTCGACCACACCGACTTCGTCCTGCCGCTGGACGCGATGGACGAGGTCGGCATCACCGCGACCATGCACGGTCTGAGCGGAATCTAGACCCCGTCGAACCGGCGCTGGACTGCCGGCAACGGGCCGGTTCGGTACTGGACGCGCGCAGCGGCATCGCTTTCTGTGATGGCCCGTCAGCCAGCTGCTGGAGGGCCGTCGTGTGTGCGGTCGGGCGGCCGACGCCGACTGACGGGGTGTGACAGGCGCATGTGGCGCGCTGTCAGGCCGGGCGGGCGCCAGGAAAGGCCCGCGACCACCCCCACGCGCTTGGCCCAGACGGACAATCCCCCGGTGCGCACCGCGGCAATGCGCATTGTGGAATCGCCCCTTGCCGGCTTCATCCGCTGGTCCAGGGCTTGACGCCCGGGGTCCTGCGGTCTACGTTCCCTGTTTAGCGAGCGATAAGTAAGTGTGGAGGTTGGCGATGACGGACGGGAACCCCGAGGCTGCTGAGCCGGCGGCGCTACTGGAGCGTCGCGGCGCTGTCGCGCTTATCACCCTCAACCGGCCCCGGGTCCTCAACGCGGTCAACGCCGCGCTGTCGGCTGCCGTGGGCGAGGCGCTGGAGGAGGTCGCCGCCGATCCCGGGCTACGGGTGGCCGTGATCACCGGCGCCGGGCGGGCGTTCTGCGCCGGAATGGACCTGAAGGCGGCGGCAGCCGGCGGGTCCGTCATGGCTCCCGGGCACGAGGACTGGGGCTTCGCCGGCCTGGTCAACCACTTCATCGCCAAGCCGGTCATCGGGGCGGTCAACGGCTTCGCCCTCGGCGGCGGCACCGAGATCGCGCTCGCCTGCGACCTCGTCGTGGCCGACGAGAACGCGCATTTCGGCCTTCCCGAGGTGCGTCGCGGCCTGTTCGCCGCCGCGGGCGGCGTGCTGCGGCTGCCCCGCCAGGTGCCGAAGAAGATCGCGCTGGAGATGGCGCTCACCGGCCAGCCCCTGGACGCCGCCACCGCCGCCCGGTGGGGGCTGGTCAACCGGGTCGCACCGGCCGGCACGGCGGTCGAGGTGGCGCTGGAGCTGGCCGGGACTGTCACCGAGGGCGCCCCGCTGGCCCTCCAGGCCAGCAAGCGGCTCATCCACCGCAGCGAGGACTTCGGCTCCGACTGGGAACCTGCGATGTGGGACGAGAGCGAGCGCGAATGGCAGGCCGTATTCGCGAGCGAGGACGCCCAGGAAGGTTCGCGTGCGTTCGCCGAGAAGCGCGCTCCGGTGTGGCGGGGCATCTGAGCACCCCGCATCCAGACCGCCGGGCGTACCGCCGAGCCGCGGATGCCCGACCCCGAACCTCCTGAACCGCCGCGATCCGTCCCTGATCCATCCCTGAAAGGACACCAAATGAACGACGCAGTCATCGTCGACGTGGTGCGCACCGCGTCCGGCAAGGGCAAGCCCGGGGGCGCCCTGTCCTTGGTGCACCCGGTGGACCTGCTCGCCACGGTCCTCCAGGCCCTCGTCGAGCGTAACGGCCTCGACGCCGCGCTGGTCGAGGACGTGATCGGCGGCTGCGTCTCGCAGACCGACGAACAGGCCCTCAACATCACCCGCACTGCCCTGCTCGCCGCCGGCTTCCCGGAGTCGGTCCCGGCCATCACGATCGACCGTCAGTGCGGCTCCAGCCAGCAGGCCGCGTCCTTCGCCGCCCAGGGCGTCATCGCAGGCGCCTACGACGTCGTGATCGCCTGCGGCGTGGAGTCGATGAGCCGCGTCCCGATGTTCTCCAACGCGCGGGGAGCGGACACCTCCGGCACGCTGCTGGGCCGCCGCTACCCCGAGGGACTGATCCCGCAGGGCGTCTCCGCCGAACTGATCGCCGCTCGCTGGAAGTTGGACCGGGAGGAGCTCGACGCCTTCTCGGCACGCTCCCACCAGTTGGCCGCAGCCACCGCGGCATCCGGCGGCTTCGACCGGGAGATCGTCCCGATTGGCGGGCACACCGTGGACGAGACCGTGCGGCCGGACACCACGGCGGAGGGCCTGGCGGGCCTGAAGCCCGCGTTCACCGGGGCACCGGAGGCCGCGCGCTTCCCGGAGATCGACTGGCGGATCACCCCCGGCAGCTCCTCGCCGCTCACCGACGGCGCGTCCGCCGCCCTCATCATGAGCGCCGCCACTGCCGAGCGGCTGGGCCTCACGCCTCGCGCCCGGTTCCACTCCTTCGCGGTCACCGGCTCGGACCCGCTGCTGATGCTCACCGGTATCATCCCGGCCACCGAGAAGATCCTCGCGCGCTCGGGCCTGACGATCGACGACATCGACGCGTACGAGGTCAACGAGGCATTCGCGCCCGTGCCGCTGGTGTGGCAGCGTGAGGTCGGCGCCGACCTGGACAGGCTGAACCCGCGCGGCGGCGCGATCGCGCTCGGACACCCGCTCGGCGCCTCCGGCGGACGCCTGCTGGCCACACTGCTGGGGCAGTTGGAGGCGACTGGCGGACGCTACGGCCTGCAAACCATGTGTGAGGGCGGCGGCATGGCCAACGCCACCATCATCGAGCGCATCTGATCCACCATCACCTCTCAGGGAGAAAGCATCGTGATCACCGAAGGCAGCGTCGCAGTCATCACAGGCGGGGCCTCCGGCCTGGGCCTGGCCACTGCCCAGCGGCTGCTGGACGCCGGAGCCTCGGTGGCCCTGGTGGACCTCCCGGGCTCCGGTGGCGCGGCCGTGGCCGCCAAGCTCGGCGACCGGGCCGTCTTCGCCGCTGCCGATGTGACCAGCGAGCAGGACGTGGCCGCCGCCCTCGACGCCGCCGGTCAGCTCGGGCAGGTGCGCATCGCGGTGAACTGTGCCGGCATCGGCAACCCGGCCCGGGTGCTGGGCAAGAACGGGCCGCTGGCTCTGGACCTCTTCGCCCGGGTCATCCAGGTCAACCTGATCGGCACGTTCAACGTCATCCGCCTGGCTGCCGAGCGGATGAGCGCCAACCAGCCGGTTGACGGCGACTGCGGGGTCATCGTCAACACCGCGTCGGTCGCCGCGTTCGACGGGCAGATCGGCCAGGCCGCGTACTCCGCTTCCAAGGGCGGCGTCGTCGGCCTCACCCTGCCGGTCGCCCGCGACCTGGCCAGCCGACACATCCGCGTGGTCACCATCGCGCCCGGTCTGTTCGAGACACCCATGCTGGCCTCGCTCCCGGAAGAGGCCAAGCAGTCCCTGGGTGCCCAGGTGCCGCACCCCAGCCGCCTCGGCCGTCCCGAGGAGTACGCCGCGCTGGTCCAGCACATCACCGAGAACCCGATGCTCAACGGCGAGGTCATCCGCCTCGACGGCGCGATCCGGATGGCCCCCAGGTAGGCGAGGCCGCCGAAGGCGGCACGCCGATGGGCCCCGTGCCCATCGGCGCTCACCGGCCCGGGCAGGAGCACGGACACCGCGGCACACACTGCGCGGTGACATCGCCCCAGACCTCGCCATGGCCTGTGACCGGACCGTACTCCGACGACTGGCGATCACGGAGTCGTGGTGGTGATCGTGCGGGGCTCACAACGGACCTGATGACGCAGAGAGGACACCTCGGATGTCGGACCAGTTGACGGGCCGTAGCGTCGACGCGCCGCTCAGTTCGCGGCGCAACCACTGGGTGAACCACCTGGAGCGGCACGCCTTCCAGATTCCGGATCGGCCGGCCCTGCGGTTCGCAGGCGTGACGACCGCCTGGGGCGAGCTGCGCGAGCGCGTCGCCGCCCTGGCGGACGCCTTGTCGCGGCGGGGTGTCGGGTACGGCGACCGGGTCGCCATCCTGATGTACAACCGCCCTGAGTTCATCGAGACCATGCTCGCCACGAACCGCCTGGGGGCGATCGCCGTCCCGGTCAACTTCCGGTTGAGTCCCAAGGAGATGGCCTTCATCCTCGACGACTGCGGCGCCGCCCTCCTCGTCGCCGAGAACGCGTTGGCTGCCGCTGCCGTGGATGCCTGTGCGCACATGCCCGGGTCGTTGCGGCTGGTGGTGTCCGGCGCTGACACCGGGGCAGCCGGGGAGAACGCCGAACTCTACGCGCACCTCATGGACGACGTCGGCGACCCGCACCCGGCGGTCGACGTCGACGAGGCCGCACCGGCGCTGATCCTCTACACCTCCGGCACCACCGGGCGTCCCAAGGGGGCGGTGCTCTCCCATCAGAACCTCCAGGGCCAGGCCCTGACGATCACCCGGGCCTGGCGGCTATGGGACGGCGACGAGATCAGCCTGTGCGCCTCACCGCTCTTCCACAGCGGCGCCATCGGCAGCGTCATACCGCTGATCCTGATCGGCGGCTGCCTCGTCATCATGCCCACCGGGCAGCTCTCGGCCGGCCAGGTGCTCGACACCCTCGAATCCGAGAAGGTGACGAGCGCCTTCCTGGTGCCGACCCTCTGGCAGTCCCTCTGCGACGACCCCTCGGTTTCCTCGCGTGACCTCTCGCACCTGAGGATCACGAGCTGGGGAGCCGCACCCGCGACGGACACGCTGCTGAACAGGATGGCCGAGGTCTTCCCCGGAGCCGTCAATGTCGCACTGTTCGGGCAGACCGAGATGTCCCCGGTCACCTGCGTGCTGGACGGCAAGGACGCACTGCGCAAGCTCGGCTCGGTGGGCAAGCCGATCAGCACCCTGGCGGTCCGGGTGGTCGACGACCGGATGAACGACGTCGCTCCCGGCGAGGTCGGTGAGATCGTCTACCGGGGCCCGACCATGATGACGAGCTACTGGAACAACCCCCGGGCGACCGCGGAAGCGTTCGAGGGCGGCTGGTTCCACTCCGGAGACCTGGTGAGGGTCGACGACGAGGGCTTCTTCTACGTCGTGGACCGCACGAAGGACATGATCATTTCCGGCGGCGAGAACATCTACTGCGCCGAGGTCGAAAACGCGCTCGCCGCGCACCCGAACGTCCTTGAGATCAGCGTCATCGGACGCCCGCACGAACGCTGGGGCGAGACACCGGTCGCGGTGATCGTCCCCAGGGACCCCGTCGCGGGCCTCACCGTCGCGGAGATCCGCCAGTGGGCCCAAGGCCGCCTTGCGAAGTACAAGTTGCCGACCGAGGTCCACATCGTCCGCGAACTGCCGCGCAATGCGGGGGGCAAGGTCGTCAAGGGCGCGCTGCGTGACACATTCGGCGGGCGGTAGTTCCGCGCGACACCTCTGGGTGCTTCGAGAAAGGCCGACGATGTCGACACCACGCAACAACGACGTACTCGTTGCCCGAACCGGCACGATCCTGCGGGTGACGTTCAACCGGCCCCGGAGCCTGAACGCGCTCACCACGCCGATGCTGAACACGGCGGCTCGCGCCATCGAGAACAGCGGCACGGACGCGGGCGTACGTGCGATCGTGCTCACCGGGACCGGCCGGGCCTTCAGCTCCGGCGCCGACCTCGCCGCGAACGGAGAGGTGGGAGAGGAGGGAACCCCCGATCCCGTGATCATCGACGCGGCCAACCGGTTGACCATGGCGGTGTGCCGGGTTCCCAAACCGGTTGTCACCGCGGTGAACGGCCCGGCGGTCGGGGTGGGTTGCTCGTTCGCGATTGCCGCCGACTTCACCGTCGCCAAGGATTCGGCGTATTTCCTGCTGGCCTTCGCCAACGCCGGGCTGATGCCGGATGGGGGAGCGACCGCCTTGATTCCGGCCGCGGTCGGCCGGGCACGGGCCAACCGGATGGCCATGCTCGCCGAACGCATCCCGGCATCCCTCGCCGTCGAATGGGGGCTGATCGCGGCGACCTTCCCCGACGATGCGTTCGAAACCGAGGTCGACCAGCTCGCGACGCGGCTCGCGGAAGGTCCGACCGTGGCGTACGCGGAAAGCAAACGAGCTTTCAACGCCACCGTTCTGGCGCAGCTGCCCCAGGCGCTGGAAGCTGAGCGCGAAGGGCAGTCCGCATTGTTCCGGACCGCGGATTTCGCCGAAGGAGTCGCGGCCTTCCGCCAGAAGCGGGCGCCTCGATTCTCCGGCACGTGACGGCGACGCTCCTCTCGTTCTCCCACGAAGAGAACGAGAAGAGACCGGCTTGAGGTGCAAGCAGGTCCGGCGCGCTGTCCGTCCACATGGACGGGACGGCACACCGGCCCTGCCGTTGCGGCTGACGGCAATACCGGGAGCGCGGTTCCAGGACGCCCCGACAATCCCGCGCTACACCGCCAGAGGCAGTTCGGTGAGGCGGGGAGCCGTGCCCGCGATGACCCTCCGTGCCAAGCGGGCCGCGGGTACGGCAAGGGGAGGTCGGGGTAGCGGGCGAGCAGGGCACCCAGGGTCGCTTCGCATGGAAGGCGGGCGAGGGAAGCACCGAGGCAGTAGCGGATGCTGTGGCCGAGAGCGATGTGCCCCCGGACTGTTCGTCGGCGCCGCGTGTGATGCCCAGGCGGTCCGGGACGGGGCGGCGGCACAGGTCGCGGTTCGCCGAGACGAGGATGAACCGGACGGCGTCGCCCGTGCGGATGCGGGAGCCGTGGAGGTCGACGTCCTCGGCGGCGACGCACATGCGGTGTCCCGGGGGCCCGCCTCCGTCACCGGGTAGCAACCGCCACACCGCTTCGCTGCCGCTAGGCCGACGACACCGGCTCCTCCGACACGCTGAGCCACGACCTGTCGGCCCCGGGCGGCGCGCCGACGAGGCTGCGCATGACGATCTGCTGGGTGCACGCAGGAGAATCCCGACGACGGCTGGGACACCCACGCTGACGCCGCCACGCAGTACGCCTTCCACCACCACTGCCTGTGCGAGTACCTGGGGCCGAACTCCGTGAGAAGGAAGGCCGATACCTGGTCGTCCTCCACGACCACCTGCGCGGAACCGTGCAGGCTTCCCGCGTCGCCAGGAAAGCGGTGGACAATCCGACCGCCTGCCTTGCCATGCCGGACCGGCCACGCCACTGACCCGGGCCGCGTCCTGCCGGCGGAGTCAGACAGGGATCCGACGGGGAACACCCGCGCCGCGGCCTTGTGCCGTCTCGGTCCAAGGTCCGCGGGCGCGGGCTGTCGTGCTGCTCAGCAGCCGCAGTCGTGGAGGCGGGCGAGTTCGTGGCGCCAGGAGGTGGCGACGTTGAACGATCCGCCGAGGTCGGGGAGATCCGCCCAGTCCTCCTCGGCGATGTCGACGAGGGTGCCGCCCGCGGACGCCACCTGGAGGGAGAACCGGCTGATGGTGTCGACGCTGACGGCCTGGAGAACCGCGCGTTCGACGGTGTCGGCGACGCTGGTGAGGCCGTGGCCGCGCATCACCACCACCGGCCGGTCGCCCATGGCCTCGCACACCTCGGTGGCGAGGGTGCGGCTGCGCACCAGCACAGCCCTCGCGTAGACCGGGACGCCCCCGGCGGCGAGGTGGGCCCCGGGGATGTCGAACGACCCCAGGATCGGGCGGACCCCCAACCCCGCCAGGTCGGCGGCCACCACGTTCGAAGGGTGCGCGTGCAGGACCGCGTTGACCTCGGGTCGCCTGCGCAGCAGCTCCGTGTGCAGAGGGAGTTCGTTGGGCACCGTGTAGCCGTCGGCGAGCTCGCCGACGGCGGCTGGCGCGCCGTCGAGGTCGACCCAGTGGACGTCCGCGGCCGTGGTGGAGGCGAGCCCGCGCTCCTGCGGCCCGCGGCAGCGGACGAGCAGGGTGTTCTCGTCGATCCGCAGGCTGATGTGACCGAGGACTCCGTCGGCGAGTCCGCGTGCGGTGAGCACCCGGCAGGCGCGCGCGATCAGTTCGCGCTGGGCTGGTGTCGGTGTCATGCCTTGGTCTCCGGTCGGCTGGCGGCGTTCGCGACGGCGCGAAGGCCGGGTTCGAGGTCGCTCCAGGCGGTGCCCTCGCGCAGCGCCTTGCGGCACTGCACCATGACCCGCGGCCAGTTGACGACGACGGCACCGCGGAGCAGGCCCTGACCGTCGGCGTAGAGCGCGGCAAAGCGTCGATCGGCCGTCGGGTCGCCCAACAGGGTGGTGGCGGCCGATCCGGAGGTGTCGCCGACCACCTGGATCTTCCAGCCGTGCTGGTCGCTCCAGACGAACTCGACGGGTTCGTAGGCCCGCAGGTTCCCGGGGCGGAGGATGTTGTGTGCCACGCAGGCCGCTTGGTCGACCGCGTTGGTCCAGTGCTCGGCACGGACGTGCGCCCCGCGTGCCCGGTCGAACCAGCGGGCGACGTCGCCGACCGCGTAGACGTGGGTGGTCCCGACCGCCCTGCAGTACTCGTCGCAGACCACGCCGTTCTCCACCGTGAGTCCGGACCCGGCGAGCCAGCCGTCGTTGGGGACCGCGCCGATACCGACGACGACGGTTGCGGCCCTCAGCTCGGTGCCGTCGTCGAGTGTGACGGTCAGCTGCCCCTTGCGCCCGGTGATGCCGGTGACGCCGACGCCCATCAGGCACCGGACCCCCGCGGCCTCGTGCATGGCCATCGCCGCACCGGCGACGTCCGTGCTCAGGGACCTGGTCATCGGAAGCGTCTGCGGATCGGCCATCGTCACGTCGAGGCCCAGCCGACGTCCCGTGGAGGCGACTTCGGCCCCGATGAACCCGGCGCCGATGACCACGAGCGGGCCCCCGCCGAGGAGGTCCGTCCGCAGCGCGTCCGCCCCGGCCAGGGTGCGGACGACGTGCACTCCGTCGATGTCCCCCCAGGGCGAACGGCGAGCCGCGGCACCGGTGGCGACCACGAGATGGTCGTACCCGATGCTGCTTCCGTCGTCGAACGAGACCAGGCGGCCCCGCGGTTCCAGTCCGGTGGCGCGCACTCCGAGGCGCAGCCCGATGCCCGCTGTATCCGCCTGCTCCCGCGTCAGCAGGCGGATGTCGTCCGCTCCGGACGACCCGGTCAGCAGGCCCTTGCTGAGCGGAGGCTTGTCGTACGGCGCCTCCGCCTCCGCTTCGGCGAGGACGATCTCCCCGTCGTACCCGCCCGCGCGCAGCGCCTGCGCCGTGCGGACGCCTCCGACGGAGCCGCCGACGATCAGCGTGCGCGTCATGCGTCGGTCACCTCGAGTGCGGAGACCGGGCAGCTGCGCGCCGCCTCTTCGACGCGCTTGCGGTCCGCTTCAGGCACCTCGGCCCTGAGAACGACCACAATGCCGTCGTCGTCGATGTCGTAGTAATCGTCGGCGCCGACAACGCAGTTCGCGTAGCCCTGGCACGCCCCCAGAGCGGCCCTGATGACTGCCATGTACGTCACTCCTGCTGGAAGTTCGTGAAGATCGAGTTCTGAAGGTCCGTCACTTGATCCGGATGCCGCCGTCGGAATGAACGACGTCCCCGGTGATGCCCCGTGCCCGGCTGGAGGCCAGGAAGACGTAGCTCCACGCGTGGTCCGTGCCGGACATGGCGATGCCGAGCGGCACCCGTCCGGCGAGTTCGGCCTCGCGCCCCGGCATGTCGTTGAGCCGCTTGTCGCTCAGGCCGAGCGCGCTGGCGCCGCGCAGGTCGGTGTTCACGGTCCCGCCCGGCGCGACCGCGTTGACCCTGACCTCGGGGGCGAGTTCGTGCGCCAGCGCGGTGGTGAGGCCGCGGACGGCATGCTTGGAAGCGACGTACATCACGCCGCCGCGCGCGGGGTAGTAGGCCGAGGTCGACTCGGTGAGGATCACCGACCCGCGCGACTTGCGCAGCTCCGGCAGCGCGGCCTTCACCGAGTGGAGGTGGCTCTTGACGTTGACGGCGAAGATCTCGTCGAATGCGCCGTCGATCTCGTCCTCGCCGAGCTCCGTCAGCCCCCGGTAGAAGTCGAATATCCCGACGCAGCCGACCAGCACGTCGAGGCCGCCGAACTGCAGTACGGCGCGGTCCACCGCGGCGCGGTTGTCCGCGGCGAGGGTCGCGTCCCCGGTGACGACCGGCACCTCGGGAAGGTCCGCGGCGAGGCGGTCGACCTTGGCCCGGTCGTGTTCGAGAACCGCGACCTGGGCGCCCTCCGAAAGGAAGGCGTCGACGACGGCGCGTCCGATACCGGATCCGCCGCCGACGACGAGTGCGCGCTGGCCGTCCATCCAACCGGTCATGAGGGAACGCTCCTTGCTTTAGAGACCGCAACGGGTTTTCGGTGAAGGGGACTTCTGCGGAAGCCGGGGATCACAACCTGGGCGGCCGCGTGCGCGCGGGCCGCTGTGGCGTCCCTGCCCCGGCTTCCCGGGGCCGCGAGGCGTCAGGGGATTTCCCTGAGTAGAGACTCGAAGGGATGACCCACCATGGCGGAGAAGGTCGCCGGGCCCTGCCACGTCAGGGCTTCGAGCTCCAGGGGGTCGAGGGTGTTCCATTGCCCGGACTTGGGGGAGTCGATCAGCAGACGGGTTCCGTTGCGGGTCTGCACACATACGACGCGGATCTCGGCGAACTCGTTCGCGATCACGATCGGTTCCCCGACCGCGTTGTCGAGGAAGCGCTGCCGTCGGACGTCGGCTGGTTCCGTCGCTTCGGGCTCCGGCCCGGAGGTGATGGGTTCCTCGCTCATAGGAAGATCGCCAGGTTCTGCATGCGGATCACCGACTCATCGGCGTCGATCAGGCGGCGGGCCAGCTTCCACTCGCCGTCGCACTGGCGCAGCAGGTCCTCGCGGCCTGCGGAGACGAGCGCGGACTCCACCACGTCGCCGCGGCTGCGGAACAGCAACACCGCCGATTCGACGATGAGTTCGTCGTCGCGATCGGTGGTGAACGTCCGCACGTTGGTGACGAAGTGGCGGAGCCGGGACGGCGGGTCCTCGGTCCAGGCGTGCTCGGTCGCGAACCGGGCCACCCGCTGACGGAGGGAGTACATGTTCTCGTCGAAATGCGCCATTCCCGGTGCGGTGTCGTAGCCGCTGCCCAGCGCGGTCGTCACTTTCACCGGCATGAAGTAGTGGATGTCCTCGGTGAGCACCTCAAGCCAACCGGTGTAGTCCTGGGTGTCGAGGAGGTACGCCTCGTCGACCAGCCACTTGTGGGCGGTCAGATGCCGCGTGTCGTCGAATGCGAGCGAGGCTCCCACCCGGCTCGTGGTCGAGGCGTGCGCTCCCAGCGGGGACTTGCGGGAGTTGACCCGGATGTGGTTGGCGTTCATCGGCTGGCCTCCGCAAGCTCGTCGTCCTCGCCGGTGGTGGCTCCGCGTGGTGAATCGGGCGTCCCGACCTCGACCGGCGGTTGGGTGGCCGCAGGTCGCTCCAGATGGTCGGCCCAGTCCGCGAGTAGGAACCGCTGGTTGTACTCGCCGTAACCGATCCGGGCCACGCCGGGGCCGGAGAACTCGTTGTCCGTCAGGGCCGGGACCACCGGGCGGTTGTCGGAGAGCAAGCCCATCCGGTTGTTGAGCAGCAGTCGGCGCGCCATCGATCCGGCGGCGGTGGTGGTGAGCGAGACCCAGTTCTCCACGTCGTCCTGCTCGAACATGCCCGAGCTGCCGAAGCACATGAGGTACGCCTTGTAGGACAGCGCTTTGAACTCCTCCGGCGCCTCCTTGTCGACGGCGAACCAGGACAGGACCTCGGTCTCGTCCTCGCTGATCGGCTGCCACTGGCGGATCGAGATGAACGGGAGCACGTCCTCGGAGTCCTCGACCTTCGGCCAGTTGTGCACGAAGCTCAGGTTCGGGAAGGCCGATGCCGCGGAGATCATGAAGCCGTTGTCCCCGATGAGGGACAGCTGCTCCTTCGACCACATGGTCTTCATCCGCTCGATCATCTCGTCGGGGTAGCCGACGTAGCGCAGTCGCTCCTCCAGGGTGCCGGGGGGCAGCTTGTACGTCGTGCCGCCACCGCGTCCGGCCCAATAGGTGCAACCGTCCTTGCGCTTCTCCGCCTTGGGCTCGCGGAAGAGGCCGATCTCGACCACGCTGGTGTGGGTCTGCGGCGTGTGGTACATGTCACCGGCGAAGTTCTCGACGCCGATTTTCCAGTTCGACTTCACCCGCCAGCGCTGCGGTCCGCGGAGCTCGAGGCCGCTCGCCGACTGCTTGGTGTAGTAATCCAGGTAGAACGTGAAGTCGCCGAGGTACTCGGTGAGCGGCGGGGCGTCGGGATCCAGGCTGACGAAGATCAGCCCGTTGTAGATGTCGATCGCGGGGGCCGGCAGCAGGGCCTGGCCCTTGCGGCGGAAACCTTCCTCGCCGCCGTACGCCTCCTGGTGGAAGGGCAGGCCGATGATCCGTCCGTCATTGCGGTAGGACCAGCCGTGGTACGGGCACCGGAAGTGGGTCGCGTTGCCCATCTCCGCGCGGCACACCTGCATGCCCCGGTGTAGGCACATGTTGAACATGGCCCTGACCTGGCCGTCGTTGCCCCGGGCGAGGATGAAGGAGTCCTCCAGCACGCGGCGCACGACGTAGTCGCCGGGCTCGGGCACTTCCGATTCGTGACCCACGAACATCCACGCCCGGCTGAACAGCCGCTCCTTCTCCAGTTCGAAGATCTCGCGGTCGTTGTAGATGTACGCAGGTGTCATCCCGCGACGAACGTCGTCGAGGACGCTTCCGTGATCTCGCATGGCGGCTCAGCCTCGATTCGATAGTTCTGTCTGTCAGAGACATTCTCTACTCATTAGAGAGTAACCGGCAAGCTCCGGATCACACTTTGCATCGGACTCCCCATGCCGCCGGGGGCCGCAGCCGTCGTCCGGCTCGTGCACGGCCTCCCGGGGCCGGAACCGTCGCCGAGGTGCCGGAAGGAGGTGGGCACCCGGCGGGCGGAGGAGCGTATGAGGAACTGTGCGTCATGCTGCGTCACCTCGTTCAGGAAGACGCGCGTCAAAGGCGGCATCGGCCAGCAGCAGCATCGAGGAGTCCGAGGTGTCCAACATCGGGTCGGCGCGGTCGAGTTCGCCGGTGGATTCCGGGCCGAAGGCGGCGTTCAGCAGTGCGCGGCTGCCGTACTCGACCAGCCCGACCATCCGCAGCAGCGGGTAGCCGAACTCGCAGCCTCTCGCCCCTGCGTTCGGGGGAGCGTCAGGTGAGCTGTTCGTCGTCGGGGACGTGCAGAAGGGTGCCGTCCAGGGCCGCACAGGTGATGCCCGCATCCCGCGGGCGGCCGACCGGGTCGGCCAGGGTGTCTAACAGGGCCTCGGGCGGGGCGGAATCGATGCGCCGCCGGGCCCGGGACATGGTACGAGAGGGCCGGGCGTACCAAGGGCAGCCCCTGCAACGAGGCGGTCGACGCGTTCCAGGCCATCCGGTAGGAGGCGTGCTCGAACACGCCGGCGAACCCGCGAGGGCAGCAGCCGCAGCGCCTTCTCCTGTGTCCCGGTCTTCCAGCACGGGCGTCCACCAGGGCGAAGTCCACGATCTGGGTGAACTCTCCCAGATGGCCGGGCGCGTACACACTTCTAGGGCGTGTATCGAAAGTCCCGCCTGGCCTGCGACGCCTAGCACGCACACTCGCTGCGTTGTCGGAATCGCCCAAGTACGTCCAGTACGAGGGCGACCCTCCGCCTTGCGATTGCACGCACCGGACGCCGCAGG
>NZ_JBIALS010000036.1:0-82006 GCF_042873655.1 Streptomyces sp. NPDC004609
TCGCCCTGGCGGCGCCCCCTTCGGCCACCGGGGTCGCCCCCCCCCCCCCCGGCGCCCCCCCCCCCCCGGCCCGCGGGGGCGCGCGGGGCCGGGCCGCGCGCGACGACCGGGAGCGGGACTGGTACCGCCAGATCGTCGACCAGACCGTCGGTTCCTCGCTGATGAAGCGGTACGGAACGCTCGACGAGCAGGCCGCCGCGATCGTCTTCCTCGCCTCGGACGAGGCGTCCTACATCACCGGCACCGTCCTGCCCGTCGCGGGCGGGGACCTCGGCTGAGGCGGCCCGATCCCGGCTCCGGCCGGCCGGTGCTAGCGTTCTGGAGCATGGACACCCGTCCTGAGCAGCGACGAAGCCTGATCGGTCGGGTCGGCGAGGTCGCCGCGCTGACCCGGGCGCTCGACGCTGCCCGCGCGGGCAGGCCCTCGCTGGTGCTCGTCGAAGGGCCCGCGGGCTGCGGCAAGACCGCCCTCGTCGACCATGTGCTCGCGGGCGGCGGGACCGCCGTGGTGCGGGCCACGGGCGTGTCCTGGGAGTCGGGGCTCGCGCTCGGCGTGGCCCGCCAGCTCCTGCGGGCCCGCGGCACGGACCACGAGCACCCCGCCGGGCCCCTGCCCCCGCCCCCCTCCGAGCCGGAGCCCCCGGCCCGGACCCCCGCCACCCCCTTCCCGCCCGCCGTGCCCGCCGCCCCCGCCGTCCCCCCGGGGCAGACCCCCGCCGTGCCCGCCGCGCCCGCGGACCCCGCCTCCTCCGTGCTCGGGGCCGCCGAACAGCTCCACCGCCTGTGGGCGGCGCACCGCCCCCTGGCCGTCGTCGTCGACGACGCCCACTGGTCCGACGCCGACAGCCTGCGCGCGGTCCGCTCCGCCGTACGGCGGATGTCGGACGAACAGGTCCTCGTCGTGCTGATCGCCCGCGACCCCGGAGGCGACGACGAGGCGTACGCGGACCACCCCGCCGAGACCCTGGACTTCCTGGACGGCTGCCGCGACGACTCCATCAGGGTCGGGCCCCTGGGGGCGGAGGACACCAGGGCCCTCGCCCACGAGGCCGCCGGCGTCACCCTGAGCCTGCCCGCGGCGCGCCATCTGTGCCGCCACACCCGGGGCAACCCCCTCCACATCACCCAGCTCCTGCGGGAGCTGCCCCGGGAGACCTGGCAGGACTGGCAGCCCGTCCTGCCCGCGCCCGCCCGCTACACCGCGGCCGTCCACGGCCGGCTGGCGCGCTGCGGGGACGCGGCGCGCACCCTGGTCGAGGTCTGTTCCGTGCTCGGCGAGGACGCCACCGCGGCCGAGGCCGCCGTACTGGCCGGTCTCGGCGATCCGCTGCCCGCCGCCGACGAGGCGCGCACGGCGGGCCTGCTGACCGCGACCGTCGACCCCGGGCGGGCCCTGCTGTCGTTTCCGCACCCGCTGGTGCGGGCCGCCGTGCTCACCGGCATCGGGCTGACCCGGCGGGCCGAACTGCACCGCCGGGCCGCCGGGATCACCCGGGACGAGGGGCGGCGGCTGGCCCACCGCGTCGCCGCCGCCACCACCGCGGACGCCTCACTCGCCACCGAACTCGACGCGTACGCGGCCGAGCGCGCGTCGGCGGGGGAGTGGGCGGCCGTCGCGGACACCCTCGTCAAGGCCAGCCGCCTCAGCACCACCGGGGCCGTACGCCGGGACCGGCTGCTGCGGGCCGTCGACGCGATGGTCGGCGCCGGGGACATCCCCCAGGCCACCGCCTTCGTCGCCGAACTGGAGAGCTTTCCCGCCGGCACCCTCCGGGACGTCGTCCTCGGCTATCTGGCCATCATGAGGGGCCGTGCGGCGGAGGCCGAGACCTTCCTCACCGAGGCGTGGGCGCGCTGCGACCACGAGAAGCGGCCCGATCTGACGGCGAAGATCTGCCAGCGCCGGGTGCTGCACGCCCTGGGCCGCTGGGACGCCGCCGGCCTGGTGGTCTGGGCCCGCCGGGCCCTGGAGCTGGCGGACCCCGCCGATCCGTCCGCGATCGAGTCCGAGGCCGTCCTCGGGCTGGGGCTGGCGGCCACGGGCCGGTCGGACGAGGCCGTCGCCGCCTACGAGGCCGCCGCCGAACGGCTCGTCGGAGGCGCCCAGCCCCAGCGCTTCCAGCTCGGGCGCGGCTGGGTCGACCTCGCGCTCGACGCGCCCGAGGCGGCCCGCCGGCGGCTGGAGGGCGCGGTCCCGACCGGGTACCGCATGGGATCGACCCGGATCTCGCTGTGGGCGCAGGGCTGGCTGGCCCGGACCCAGTTCGCGCTGGGGGCGTGGCCGGAGGCCCTGGAGACCGTGGAGCGGGCGGCCGGCCGCCTCGCGGACGTCCGGATCGAACTCGTCCGGCCGCTGATCCACTGGACCGGCGCCCAGATCCACGCCCTGCGCGGGGACTGGGAGGCAGCCGACCGGCATCTGGCCGAGGCGTCCGCCGGGATGGACCACTACGAGGTGATGCTGGTGCCGTCCTGCCTCGCGCGGGCCCAGGTCGCCGAGGCCCGCGCCGACTACGAGCGGGTCGTGGAGGCCCTGGCGCCGGTCCTGCATCTGCCGTCCGGGGACGCCGTCGACGAGCCGGGCTTCTGGCCCTGGCAGGACGTCTACGCCAACGCCCTGGTGATGACCAACCGCGTCGAGGCGGCGGACGCGTTCCTGAGCCCGTACGAGGAACTCGCCGCCCGCCGCGGCCACTACTCCACCCAGGCCCGGCTGGGCGCCGCCCGCGGCCGGATCACCGGCGCGCACGGCGACATCGAGACCGCGCGGGGGCAGTTCGAGGAGGCGCTCGCCCGGCTGGAGCACCTGCCACTGCCCTACGAGCGGGCCAGTGTGAACTTCGCGTACGGGCAGACCCTGCGCCGCGCGGGCAAGCGCCGGGAGGCCGACACGGTCCTCAAGAACGCCCGCGACGCCTTCGTCACCCTCGGCGCGCGCACCTGCGTCCAGCGCTGCGAACGGGAACTCCAGGCGGGCGGTCTCGGTGTCGCCGAGCGCGGGGCGGCGGCCTTCGCGCTGCCCCGGCTCACCCCCCAGGAGCAGTCCGTGGCCCGGCTGGTCGCCGCCGGTGCGAGCAATCAGGCGGTGGCGCTGGAGCTGTTCATCTCGGTCAAGACCGTGCAGTACCACCTGACGCACATCTACGCGAAGCTCGGCATCCGCTCCCGCGCCGAGCTGGCCGCGCGCTTCCGGGACGAGGCCGGCACGCCCTGACCCCCGGCATACGGCGGGTCAGGAGGAGCGGCGGGTGCTCGCCCGGACCCTCAGTCGGCTCGGTACCACCGAAGGCCGTTCGACGGTCTCGTTGTTGAGCCGCTTCAGCAGCATGGAGACGGCCGCCCCCGCCTGTTCGGCCGGGCGCAGGTCGATCGCGGTGATCGGCGGGTCGGACTGCTGGGCGAAGCGGTTGTCGATGCCGATGGCGAGCATCAGGTCCTCGGGGATGCGCACGCCGCGTTCGCGGCAGGCGCGGGTGGCGCCCTCGCTGTACTGCTCGGCGGAGGCGATCAGCGCGTCCGGCGGCTCGTCGGCGTCCAGCAGGGCACAGGCGGCGCGGTAGGAGTCGGCTTCGAGACGGTCGACGGAGACATGGGCGACCAGCGGCGCCAGACCGTGCTCGGCGCACCACGACTGATAGGCCTGTTCACCGTCGATGGTCCAGGCCCAGGAGGACCGGGCCGACAGCAGGGCTATCCGGCGCGCGCCCTCCCGGTGGAGATGGCCGAGCAGATCGCGCATGTTCTGCTCGTTGTCGCCCGAGACGTAGAAGGGCCGCTCGGGACGGTCCGGGTCGCGCTCGATCGACACGACCGGGATGCCCATGCCCTCCAGCATGTCGATCCGGGGGTCACCGGCGGCCGGGTCGCACAGGACGACACCGTCCGGGCCGATGAGCCGCCACTCGTCCTCGGTGCTGATCCTCGGCGTCAGCATCAGGGCGTACCCCTCGCCGAACGCGGCACGCGCCGATCCGGACGCGATCGTCATGTAGTAGTCGAGACCGATCATGTCGTGCTCGTTGCCGCTGACGTCCCGGTGCGGGAGGACGAGCGCGATGGTGCCGGTACGGCCCTGCCGGAACGCCTGCGCCACCCGGCTCGGCCGGTAGCCGAGGGACGCCGCCGTCTCCCGGATGCGCTCGCGGGTCTCCCGGCGGAGCTTGCCCTTGTTGTTGAGGGCGTCGGAGACGGTCGTCACCGAGACCCCGGCGGCGGCGGCGACATCGCGGATCGTCACCCGGCCGCCTGAAGTCCTGGTCACCTTCACTACGGAACCACCAGATTCCCTCGGAGCACTGCTCGGCATCGACACGGATCAACACGAACCAACGCGGCCGGGGCGCTGTGCACGGTGCCCGGCGCGTACGCATACCGTACGACGGGGGGTGGGGGTATGCCGACAGTCCGGACGACCGGCACCGGGGCCCCGCGATCCGGTGTACGGGGGCCGGCGCCCGCCCCTCGCGTACGGGGACCGCGCCCCGCCCGTCGGCGGGGCGCCGTCCCCGCGTACACGATCAGCGCGTCCCCGCCGGCGCGGGCGCCGTCCACAGCTCGCCCGCCCGGCCCGCCACGACCCGGCCGCCGCGCACGAGCCGGCGCGGGCCGGGCTCGTTGCGCAGGGCGTCGGTGAGCGTGGTCGCCGCCAGCACGGTGAAGTCGGCCCGCCCGCCCGCGCGCAGCTCGCCGTACGGCACCCCGGCCGCCCTGGCCGCGTGGCCGGTCACCAGTTGCCATGCCGTCGCGACGCCCCGGTCGTCCTCGTCGCTCAGCGGGAAGGCATGCCAGGCCATCCGGGCGGTGTCCATCGGGTCGAGATTGCCGAACGGCTCCCAGTTGTCCTGGAGGTTGCCGGTCCCGGCGGCCACGGTCACCCCGGCGGCCAGCAGTTCGTTCGCCCGTGACACACCCCGGTACGGGTAGGAGCCGCCGAGGTTGGACGGGCACACGGTCACCACGATCCCCGCCTCGGCGACCTTGGCGATCACCCGGCGGGCGTCGTCGTCCGGGTAGGTCTCCAGGGCGCCCACGTGGTTGGCGTTGACCAGGCCCTGCATCCCGTGCGCGACCGTGCGCTCGGCCAGTGGCTCCAGCAGCCGCTCGGTGGGGTCGGTGAAGTAGTCGACGTTGATGTCGATGCCGACGCCGAACCGCTCGGCCAGCTCGAACACCTGGTCCAGATGGGTGAGCTGGTCCTCGAACGACCGCTCGTTGTTGGGCCAGCCGCCGACCCGGTGGGCCCCGGCGGCGAGCGCGGCGGCCACCAGGTCGTAGGCGCCCGGGTCCTGGACCAGCCCCTCCTGCGGGAACGCGGTCACCCGCAGCTCCACCAGGTCCGCGTGGGCCTCGCGCGCGTCCATCACGCCTTCGAACGAGGTCAGTCCGGTCACCGTGTCGATGTCCGCCTGGCCCGCGACCGTACCGACGCCCTGCGACGCGGCCAGCCGCAGGAACGCGCCCGCGCGGCCGGCCACCTCGTCCCGGGTGAAGGTGGCCTTCAGATCGCGCTGCCGCTGCATCAGCGCGGGCCGCTCGGTCAGCCGGGCCGGCAGCCCCAGGGGTCCGATCGAACGCCGGCTGAGCGCCTTGTCGGGGTGGCTGTGCGGCTCGGTGAACGGAGGGGTGATCAGCCCCCCGGCGGCGGCGATCCGCTCGGGGGCGGTGACGCCGCCGGCCGCGCCGGGACCGAGGGCGGCGATCCGGCCGTCCCGTACGACGACATCGACCGTGGCGCCGTCGAGCGTGGCGCCCTCGACGATCAGGTCGGCGGTGGTGGTGGTCTCAGAAGCCGTCACGGTTGACGTCCTTGTAGAGGAGGTACGACGGGCGGGTGGATCCGGTCGCGTAGAAGGACTGCGGGCAGTAGGGGGCCATGTAGACGAAGTCGCCGGCCGAGACCTCGACATGGTCGTCACCGAGGTAGTAGACGCCTTCGCCCTCCAGCATGTAGAGGCCGTGTTCCTGGTGGTGGACCTCCACCATCCGGAACCGCGAACCGACGTCGAACCGCATGACGTTCATCGCCATGTCGTAGCGGGCGTCGTCGGGCAGCAGCGGGGCCCAGGTGCCGCCGATGGTCTCGTCGGGGTGGTGGGTGACCTCGTCGGTGTGGCCGATCACCGGCTCCGGAGCCGCGACCCCGGCCACCGGCTCGTACCGGCGCTTGACCCACAGGACCCGGCTCGCGCCCGGTGTCTCGATACCGAAGACGACCCCTTCGGGGAAGTACGCGAACCCGCCCGGCTCCAGGGTGTGGAGGGTGCCGTCGGCCTCGACGAGAGCCCGGCCGTCGAGGACGTAGAGGAAGTTCTCGAAGCCCGAGCCGAGCGGACGGGTGCTGCGGCCGCCCGCCTCGAACTCCAGCAGATACTCGCCGAAGCACGCCGGGACCGCGCGGGGGGTCGCGAGCGGCTTGGCGATCACACCCTCCAGATGCGGAAGCGCGTTCTCGACCAGATTCTCCGGGGTCATCAGGATGTACGCGCCCCGCACGCGACCGCGGCTGGCGCTCACATGATGGACGGTTGGGCTGTGCGTCATGATCAACTCCTGGGTGTGCGGCGTCAGAGGGAATACCGGCCGTCGACGAGAACCGCGCGGCCGTCCACCTGGACGGCGGGGCGCTCGACGACCATGTCGACATGGACCGGGGACTCCCAGTCGGCGCCGGTGTACTCGGGGAAGGGGTGGCCGAAGGCGATGTGCACACCGGGCACGTTCTCGTCGAACAGCAGGTTCCCGGTGATCGCGGGCAGCTCCCGGTTGGTGCCCAGGGCCAGTTCGCCCAGGCGCAGTCCGCCCGGGGCCCCGGCGAGCCAGTCGCGCAGCCGCGACGCGAGAGCGGTGTCGGGGTGGTGAAGCGAGACCGCGGCCCCGCCCGCGACCTCGATCAGCAGCGGTTCGCCGAGCAGCCCGGAAGCGGCGTTGAAGGGGTAGCCGACCACCGACACCGCGAGTACGCCCTCCGCGGTCAGCGGGGTGCAGAACACCTCGCCCTGCGGCAGCCGCCCGCCCTGCCCGCCGCACTGGTAGAGGCCCGTGAAGGGGGTCCAGGGCCGGTCCGGGCCGCACCTCAGCTCCAGCTCGGTGCCGGACGCGCTGGTGACCCGTACGGACCGGCAGCCGGCCAGCAGATCGCGTACGCCCAGGGTGAACCGGGCGACCTCCGTGTAGTCGACGGCCATGCCGATCCCGAGACAGACGTCGTCCAGCGCGGGCATATGGGCATGGCGCGCCCCGAAGCGCTCCAGGTGCTCCCAGAACGACGGGTCCCAGGCGAGCAGATCACCCGGATCGGCCGCCGCGAACACCGTCACGGTCGGGGCGTACGCGTCCAGGGCGCGCCCGATCTCCCGCCGTGCCGCCTCGTAGCCGGCGGCCACATCGGGGATCACCACCACGGCCGCGGTGGTCACGGCGTGGGCCTGGTCGGCGATGACACCGGCCAGCGCCCGGGTCCCGCGGTCGGTCAGCACGAGCACCCGGTCCGACCCGGTGACCGCGAGGCACGTCCGGATCAGCTCACGGGCTCCGCGTGCGACCTCGGCCGCCGAGGGGCTCAGATCCGGCACGGCGCCTCCCCGGACGGCCGCCGGGCGGGCCCGGACAGCGGAAGATAGCGGCCCGAGCCCTTCGGCGCGGTGACGGCTCCGTCGAGCGCCACCGTCCGGCCGCGCACCACCGTCCTGACGACCCGCACCGTGCTGGTGCGGCCGTCGTACGGCGACCAGCGCTCCTCGGCGTGCTGCTGCCGCTCGGAGCTGACCACCCAGTGGGCGTCCAGGTCGAGCAGGGCGAAGTCCGCGTCCATACCCGGCCGCAGGGCCCCCTTCGAGCGGTCCGCGCCGCAGATCCGCGCGGGGCCCTCCGACATCAGGCCGACGATGTCCGCCAGGGGCATCCCGCGCCGCAGCGCCTCGCCGACGACCAGCGGCACGTACTCCTGCACGCTCTGGATGCCGAACGGGCAGCGGAAGACGTCGTCGGACGCGGCGAGCTTGTCGGCGCGGCCGTAGGGGCAGTGGTCGGAGACGACCGCCTGCACGTGACCGGCCCGCACCCGGTCCCACAGCCGCTCGACATGGCGCTCGTCCCGCAGCGGGGGAGCGCACACCCCGAAGCCGCCCAGCGCGGGCAGTTCGGCGGCGTTCAGCAGCAGATGGTGGGCGGTGACCTCGCAGGTGGCGTCCACCCCGGCAGCGCGCGCCCCGGTGACCAGATCGACGGCCTCGGGCGTGGACAGATGGACCAGGTGCACGGCGCAGCCGGTCCTGCGGGCCAGCCGCAGCACCTCCCGTACCGCGTCGATCTCGGTCGACGGCGGACGCGCCTCCAGCAGGGCCGAGAAGTCGGTGCGCCCGCGCGCCCGGAGAGCGGCCTCGCCCGCCGCGAGCGCGTCGCGGTCCTCCGCGTGGACGAGGACCCGGGCCCCGAGCCGTGCCGCGGTCGTCATCCCGGTCAGCAGATCGGCCTCGGTCGCGGGCGGGAAGTCCATGTCGTTCTCGGGGAGGAACGCCTTGAAACCGGGTGCGCCCAGCGCGTGCTGGCCCGCCATCTCGTCCAGCGAGGGCCCGGTCAGCGCGCCCCAGAGACCGAAGTCGACCACCGCGCCCGCCGCGGCCGAGTGCCGCTTGTCGCGGTAGCGGGCGGCGGTCGTGGTCGGCGGGTCGGAGAAGGGGTGCTCGACGACGAAGGTGACTCCGCCCGCGGCGGCGGAACGGGTGCCGGTGTGGAAGTCGGTCTCCAGGGAGATGCCCGGGACATCGAAGTGCACATGCAGATCGATCACCCCGGGGACCAGATGCAGCCCCCTCGCGTCGATCGTCTCCGCGGCGGTGACCCGGGTGCCCGGGGGGACGAGGGCCCGGACCCGTCCGCCGTCGACCAGCAGGGTGCCCGGCCTCGGGCCCTCCGGGGTCAGGACGGTGGCCCCGGCGACGGCGAGATCGACGCGTTCGGCGGACCGGGCGGACCCGGCGGGGGAACGCCCGGCCGTCCCGGACGCGCCCCGCGGGTTCGAGGTGCGCCCGTCGGGCGCGCCGGGGGCGGGCCCGGGGCCGCGGTGCGGACCGGCCCCCGCGGACACGCGGTTCGCGGCGGGCCCGGTGGTGACGTGTGTGCCGCCCGCGCCCGGGACGGGCCCGTCCGGGGTGTACGGGCCGGGTGCGCCCGGCCGGTACGGGGTCACGGCCGCACCGGTTCCGCCGACGCGCGGGCCCCCGTGTTCCGGCGGCTCACCACCCGCCCGCGCCTGAGCGTCGTACGCGTGGAGGGCAGGTTGGCGAGCGCCGTCGCCCGGTCCGGCGCGTCGAACAGCACCAGATCCGCGTCCTCGCCCACCTCGATGTCCCCGGGACGCCCGCCGACCACGGCCGACGCCTGCCCGCAGACCATCTCCCACGCGGTGTCCACCGCGCCCTCGTCGTGGAATCCCGCGCCGAAGAACGCCATCTGGGCGCGGTCCAGCGGATCCAGGGTGCCGAGCGGGTACCAGCCGTCGTTCATGTTGTCGCTGCCCGCGGCGACGACCGCGCCCGCGGCCATCAGCTCCCGGGGGCGCGACAGCCCGCGCGGCCCGCCGTCCAGCAGATTCAGCGGGACGACCACGATCCGTACGTCCGCCTCGGCGACCTTCGCGACGACCCGCGCCGCGTCCGCGTCCGCGTACACCTCCAGACCACAGCAGTGGCTGGCCAGGACATGGCCCTGATATCCGCGCCGGATCGTTTCCTCGGCGAGGTACTCCAGCATGGTCTCGGTCGGGTCGATCATGCAGTCCACGTGGATGTCCACATCGACGTCGAACCGTTCCGCCAGGTCGAAGACCTCGCGGACATGGGCCTTCTGCGCCTCGGCGCCGTCCTCGACATTGGGCCAGCCGCCGATCAGATCGGCGCCGGACGCGAGCGCCTCGGCCAGCAGGGCCCGGGACTCCGGGTCCCGGGCCAGCCCCTCCTGCGGAAAGGCCACGATCTCCACGTCCAGCAGATGCGCCACCCGCTCCCGGGCGGCCAGGACCCCGTGGAAGCCCCGCAGCCCGGAGACGGAGTCGACGTCGACGTTGGCGCGCAGCCGGGTGACGCCGTTCGCGGACGCCAGCCGCAGGGCGCGGGTCGCGCGCTCGGTCACGTCCTCGGCGGTGAAGCCCGCCTTGATGAGCCGGGCGCGTTCGAAGGCGTCCCGGGCGCCGGGGGGCGCGAGGGTGCGGCTGTACGCCTTGTCCGGGTGGTAGTGCGGTTCGGTGAAGGACCGGGAGACGAGTCCGCCGCCCGCGTCCAGGATCTCGGGCGCGACGGCTCCGCCGGCACGGGGGCCGCCGGGGCCGTCCGCGGCGAAGTCCGGGCCGCTCGGTTCGACGGCGGCCACCTTTCCCCCGCGTACCCACAGGTCCACGAGCCCGTCGCGGCCGTGGACACGGCCGCGGCGGATCAGCAGGTCGGGCCCGGACTGCCGGGTGGTCGGCTGGGCGCTCGGCATGGCGGTCTCACCACTCCCATTCGTTGGCGGGTACGCGGATGTCGGACGGGTTGGCGACCACCGCCGTCACGCCGGCCCGCAGGGCGGCGATCTGGAGCGCGAGGTCCATGCTCGGGCCGTTGTGCCCGATCCGGGCCACGTGCTCGGGGGTGTCGGGCAGATGGACGAAGCCGCACCGGGTGGGCAGCCCGCGCAGGGCCGCCAGATGGAGCGCGGTGTACATGACGGCGTTGCAGCCGTGTGTCGAGGCGGAGTTGGAGATCAGCGCGGGCACCCCGGCCTCGCGCATCGCGGTGCTCATGGCCTTGATCGGGAGGGTGGCGAGATAGGCGGCCGGCCCGTCGGGATACAGCGGTTCGCCGGCCGGGCGCCGCCCGTCCTCGGCGAACTGGAAGTCCTCGACGTTGACCGCCGTGCGCTCCACCGTGACGGTGGTCCGTCCCGAGAACACCCCGCAGGAGACGACCGCGGCGGGCGCGCCGTCGCACAGCAGCGGGAACAGGGCCTCTTCGGGCCGCTCGTTCCAGACGAGGCTGCGCCCGACCACACGGTGGCCGCCGATCTCCTCGCCGTCGAGCGCGAGTGCCACGGCGGAACTGGGGTTGTCGGCGTAGTGCAGCTCGGTCCGGCACGCCAGGGTGCCGAAGGCGCCGTTACCGGTCACCAGAATCCAGGGCTGGGTCATCACACATCTTCCGAAGGATGGAATGCACAGATCGTCAGGCGGAAGGGTTGGCGACCGCCATGGCTCAGCATCATGACGGATGACGGCCGGAAAAGAAACGTTTCTTTTTTCGAAAGAAACGTTTCTTTTGGAGTCTTGACCCTGGGAATCCGCCGGTGTTAACTGCCGCCATCAAGCCCGAGCACGAGGGCTCCGCAGCGCGGCCGAAACGTTGGTGGTACCCCGCCGGGGTGGTTCCCTCCGCCGCCCGCATCTCCTCCTTGCTTTCCGCTGATCCCTGCCCTGCGTGACCCCGATCCCTCGCGGAGGTACTTCACTTGAACGCCATCCCCGTCTCCCGCGGCGCCAGACGGCTCACCGTCGCCCTGGTCGCCGGGTCGCTGGCCCTCACCGCCTGCTCCGGTGCCGGCCCCGGCAAGAAGAGCGCGGGCGGGAAGGAACTCGCCGTCACCGAGCTGACCCCGAAGCCGTCCGGCACCCTGGACCGGGTCACCTGGGCGGTGTCCGCCGAGCCCTCCTCGTTCGACTGGATCCACAACGCCAGCTTCGAGACCGGCCAGATCATGGCCAACGTCTGCGAGGGGCTGCTCCGCCTCGCCCCCGACATGTCGCTCCAGCCCGCGCTGGCCGAGTCCTTCAGCAACCCGTCCCCGACGACGTGGGTCTACCGGGTGCGCTCCGGGGTGACCTTCCACGACGGCACCCCGCTGACCGCCGAGGACGCGGCCTTCAGTCTGAGCCGCAATCTCGACGCCAAGGCGGGCTCCTTCTGGTCCGGCGCCTACGAAAACGTTTCTTCAGTGAAGGCCACCGGTCCGCTGGAGGTCACCGTCACGCTCAAGCAGCCCGACGCCCTCTTCAACGCGTACATGAGCAGCCCCGCCGGCATCGTCGACAGCAAGGCGACGGTGACCGCCAAGGGGAAGGCGTACGGCACACCCGGCGGCGGGGTCAACTGCGTCGGCCCGTTCTCGCTCAGCGCGTGGGAGAAGGGGCAGTCGATGACCCTGACCCGCGACGACAAGTACTTCGACCCCGCCCACCGGGCGAAGGCGAAGGAGGTCGTCTTCCGCTTCGTCCGCGACCCCGCCGCCATGGTCAACGGCCTGCTGTCCGACTCCATCGACGGCAGCTGGTTCCTGCCGCCGTCCGCGATCGGGCGGCTGTCGGCGAGCGGCAAGGGCACGGTCTACTACGGCACGTCCACCCAGGGCTTCAACGCCATCGTCATGAACACCGACGGCCCCCTCAAGGACGTCCGCATCCGCCGGGCCCTGTCCATGGCCATCGACCGCGAGGGCATCATCGACGCCGTCATCGGCGGCGCCGGCGAACCCCAGAAGGCACCCGCCGTTCCCGGCTCGTGGGGCTACGCCGAGAAGACGTACCGCGGTGCCTGGGACGGACTGAAGGTCACCGAGCAGAACATCGAGACGGCGAAGAAGCTCGTCGCCGAGGCGGGCGTGCCCGCGGGCCCGATCGTCGTGGCGACCACCAGCGCCGAGGCGGAGGTGCCGGTCATCGGCGCGGAGATCCAGTCCGCCGCCAAGAAGATCGGCCTCGACGTCCGGATCAAGCCCGTCCCCGCCGACCAGTACAACGCCGTCTACACCGACAAGAAGGCCCGTGAGGGCATCGACCTCTATCTGACGGGCTGGGGCACGGACTTCGCCGACCCGCTCCAGATGTACCAGTACTTCCAGACGGACCACTTCTACAACTTCTCCGGCTTCTCCGACCCGCGGTACGACGAACTGATCGTCAAGGCGGGCAGGACCCAGGACGAGGAGGAGCGGGCGCGACTCGTCACCGCCGCGCAGAAGATCGTCGTCGACGAGCTGGTGTGGATCCCGCTGTACGCGCCGTACAACACGCTCTTCCTCAACAAGCGGATCACCGGATCCCCCGCCTCCTACGTGCAGATGCACTACCCGTGGGCCGCCGATCTGGGAGCGTCCTCGTGACGGCCGCGGCGGTCGGCGCCGGCCCGGTCGAGAAGACCCCCGAGGCCCCCGGGCGCCCCGGCCCGGGCCGGGGCGCGGTGGCCGGGGTGCTCATCACCCTCGCCAAGCGGCTCCTCGCCCTCGCCCTGCTGATGCTCGCGACCTCGTTCATCGTCTTCTCGGCGATGTATCTGGCGCCCGGCTCCCCGGAGTCGTTCCTCGCCCGCGGCAACTCCGTCACCGCCGACACCCTCCAGGCCATCCGCGACCAGTACCGGCTCGACGACCCCTTCTTCGAGCGGTACCTCGCCTGGCTGGGCGGCATCGTCACCGGTGACTTCGGGCAGTCGCTCCAGTTCCGCCAGCCCGTCGGCGATCTGATCGCCTCGCGGATCACCACCACCGGCGCCCTGGTCGCGTACGCCTCCGTCCTGATCCTCGCCTCCGGCATCGTCATCGGTGTCATCGCCGCCGTGAAGCGCGGCAGGACCGACAGCGCGGCCATCATCGGCACCACCGTCGCCATGGGCACCCCGTCCTTCGTGATGGCGATCGGGCTCACCTCCCTGTTCGCCGTCACCCTCGGCTGGTTCCCCGCCTTCGGCGCGGGCGAGGGCTTCTTCGGCCGGATCTGGCATCTCACCCTCCCCGCCGTGGCGCTCGCGCTCTCCTCGGCCGCGCTCGTGGCCCGCGCGACCCGCTCCTCCATGCTCGCCGAACTGGGCAAGGAGTACGTCGAGACGGCCCGCGTCCGCGGCATCCCCCAGCGCCGCATCATCTGGCGGCACGCCTTCCGCAACGCGCTGGTGCCCGTCGTCACCCTCGCCGGACTGGTGGTCTCCGGACTGCTGGTGACCACCACGCTGGTGGAGACCGCGTTCGGCCTCAACGGCATGGGCTCGCTGCTGGTGCAGTCGGTCAACGCCAAGGACTTCCCGGTCACCCAGGCGATCGTGCTGATCATCGTCGGCGTGTTCGCGCTCTGCAATCTTCTGGTCGATCTGATCTACCCGCTGGTCGATCCGCGGGTGCGTGGAAAGGCGGGTGCCTGATGGCTGTCGTCACCGACCCCCCGGACACCGCGGCGAACCCCGAAAAGGGCCGCCACAAGGACAACGGACTGGTACGCCGCCGCCTGCTCGGCCGCCTCACGGGCGGCAGCCGGACGGTCACCCTGTCCGCCGCGGTCCTGGTCCTCTTCGTCCTGGTCGCGCTCTTCGCGCCCTGGCTCGCTCCGCACGACCCCGACGCCGTCTCGCTCGCGGACAGCCTTCAGGGCACCTCCGCCGACCATCTCCTCGGCACCGACCAGTCCGGCCGCGATGTGCTGTCCCGGCTGATCCACGGCGCCCGCACCTCGCTGCTCGGCCCGCTCGGCGTCGTCACCGGCGCCACCCTGCTCGGGGTGACCATCGGGGTGATCGCCGCCTGGCGCGGCGGCTGGGTCGACACCGTGCTGTCCCGTGTGGTCGAGCTGATCTTCGCCTTCCCCGGAGTGCTGCTGGCGATCCTCCTGGTCGCCGTGCTCAGCGCCGGCCTCAAGGCGACCGTGCTCGCGCTCGCCATCGCGTACACCCCCTACATGGCCCGGATGACCCGCAGCGCCGCCCTCAGCGAACGCCACCGCCCCTACATCCGCGCCCTGGAGATCCAGGGGTTCTCCGCCGGGAGCATCATCGTGCGGCATCTGCTCCCCAACATCGCGCCGCTCGTCCTGGCACAGGCGTCCCTCTGCTTCGGCTACGCCATGATCGACCTCGCCGGTCTGTCCTTCCTCGGCTTCGGGGTCCAGCCGCCGCAGGCCGACTGGGGAGCCATGATCTCCGAGGGCCAGGTCGCCCTGCTCCAGGGCGCGCCCCTGTCGGCACTCGCCCCCGGCGTCCTCATCGTCGTCGCCGTGGTCGCGTTCAGCCTCATCGGCGAGGGCGTCGCCGACCGCATCAGAAGGGCGGACCGATGACCACCGCACCCCTGAAGGACGCACCGGCGGGCCCGGCCATGCTGGAGGTGGAGGATCTGTCCATCGCGGTCCGCCGCGACCGGAACACCAAGCCGATCCTCGCCTCGGTCTCCCTCAGCTGCGCCCGGGGCGAGATCGTCGGCCTGGTCGGCGAGTCCGGCTCCGGCAAGTCCATGACGCTCCGCACGGCCGTCGGGCTCACCCCGGCCGGCGCGGACGTCGGCGGCCGGGTCCGGGTGTCGGGCCGGGACATGCTCGGCGCCTCCCGGCAGGAGCTGACCGAGGTCAGATCACGGACCGCGGCCATGATCTTCCAGGACCCCCGCGCGCACATCAATCCGTTCCAGCGCATCGGCACCTTCCTCGCCGAGGGGCTGCGGATCCACCAGGGCCTGTCCAAGCAGGCCGCCGCCCGCCGGGCCGCCGGACTCCTGGAGGAGGTCGGGCTGCCCGACCCGCCCCGGCATCTGCGCCAGTACCCGCACGAGATGTCCGGCGGGATGCTCCAGCGCGTGATGATCGCCGCCGCACTGGCGAGCGAACCCGAACTGCTGCTCGCCGACGAGCCGACGACCGCGCTCGATGTGACCACCCAGGCCGAGATCATGTCGATCCTGCTGCGGCTGCGCCGTGAACGCGGCCTGTCGATCGTCCTGGTGACCCACGATCTCGACCTCGCCGTCTCCGTCTGCGACCGCATCCATGTGATGTACGCGGGCTCCGTCGTCGAGGTCGCCACCGCCACCGATCTCGCCCGCGACCCCCGGCACCCGTACACCGCCGCCCTCTTCGCCGCCCGGCCCGCGCCCGACCGCGCGGAGCTGCGGGCGGTGTCGGGCCGGCCGCTGGGGCTGTACGAGGTCGAGGGCGGCTGCGCCTTCGCGTCGAGATGCCCCGAGGCGGCCGGCGTCTGCCGGGAGACGGCACCCGTGGCCAGGCCGGCCGGCGGACACCGGGTGGCCTGCCATCTGGTGACGGAGGACGCGCCCGGGGCGGCCGGACCGCCCGCATCCGCGGACCGTACCGACGGTCCGGACGACCGTGGCGACGGCACCGACCGCACCGCCGACGGAACCGACCGCACCGACCGCTCCGGCATGTTCACGAAGGGAGAGCGGCCGTGACCGACACCCACCCCGTCACCCGGGTCGAGGCCCTGCGCAAGACGTACGACCACGGCCGGGTCGTCGCCGTCGACGACGTCTCCTTCGAGGTGGCCGCCGGAGGATCGCTCGGCATCGTGGGGGAGTCGGGCTCCGGCAAGACCACCACGGCGCGGCTGATCGTCGGCCTGGAGGAGCCCGACGCGGGCCGGGTCTTCTTCGACGGCCGGCAGATCGGCACCGGAGGCAGCCGCAGGCTCCGGCGGCAGCGCGCCCGTACCGTCCAGCTCGTCTTCCAGGACCCGTACCAGAGCCTGGACCCGCGCCAGACCGTGGGGGACGCGGTCGACGAGGTCCTGCGGCTGCACACCACGCTCGCATCGTCCGCGTTCGCCAAGCGGCGGGACGAACTCCTCGGACAGGTCGGCCTCGGCACCCGCGAGGCGGCGGCCCTGCCCCGGGAACTCTCCGGCGGACAGCGCCAGCGCGTCGCGATCGCCCGGGCACTGGCCGCCGACCCCCGGCTGCTGGTCCTCGACGAGGCGGTCGCCGCGCTCGATGTGTCCATCCAGGCCCAGATCCTCAATCTGCTCTCCGAGATCCGCCGCGAGACCGGAGTGGCCCTGATCTTCGTCAGCCACGACCTGGAGGTCGTCCGCTGGGTCGCCGACGACGTGGTCGTCATGTTCCGGGGCTCGGTCGTCGAGAGCGGGTCCACCGCCGACGTACTGGAGAACCCGGAACACCCCTATACCCGGCTCCTGTTGTCCAGCATCCCGCGCCTGGGCTGGGACCCCGCCGACGTGTCGCAGGCGCGACGCGACTTCCTCGCCGCCGTCCCGTGACGGCCGGCCGCCCAGCGACGTCCCGCCCGCCCCGTGGAGGAGAAGCCATGCCCCGCACCACCGCACGCCGCCGGACCCCGGCCCTGGTCGCGCTGACCGTCTGCACCGCCCTCGCCGTCTCCGCCTGCGGCGGGGTCGAAGGCGCGGGCAGGACGGGCACGAACACCCCGGAGCTCACCGAGTCCCTGCCCCCGGCCAAGGGCGAGGTCCCCTCGCTCAGATGGGCGCTGTACGCCGAACCCTCGTCGCTCGACCCCATCTACAGCAACGACTTCCCGCCGATGGAGGTCCTCGCCAACGTCTGCGAGAGCCTGCTGAGCATCGGCCCCGACTTCACCTTCCGGCCCGCGCTCGCCACGTCCTGGACCAACCCCGACCCGCGCACCTGGGTGTACAAGCTCCGCGACAATGTCACCTTCCACAGCGGTGCGAAGCTGACCGCCCAGGACGTCGCGTACAGCCTCGGCCGCAACCTCGACAAGTCCCTCGGCTCGTACCACGACGGCGTCTACGCGAACGTCGAGTCGATCAAGGCGACCGGCGGGAACGAGGTCACCGTACGGCTCAAGCGGCCGGACGCGCAGTTCCACCAGGCGATGGCGACGACCGCGGGGCGGGTGCTCGGCGAGGCCGCGTCCAAGAAGGCCGGGAAGAAGCTCGGCCGTCCCGACGGAGGCGTCGACTGCACCGGGCCGTTCAGGCTGGCGAACTGGTCGGCGGGCAAGTCCATCACCATCGACCGGTTCGACGCGTACTGGGACACCGCGCGCAAGGCCAAGGCGGGCAAGGTCGAGTTCGACTTCATCCGCGACCCCGCCGCCCGCACGACCGCGATGCTCGCGGGTGAGCTGGACGGCTCCTGGTTCGTGCCCGCCTCCGGCTACGGCAAGCTCCTCAACACCGACAAGGGCTCGCTCTACTTCGGCCGTACGGCAGGCAGCTACGTCGGCATGGTGACCGACCTCAAGGGCCCGCTCGCCGATGTCCGCGTCCGCCGGGCGCTGTCCATGTCCGTCGACCGCAAGGGCATCATCTCCGCGGCCGTCTCCGGTGCCGCCGAACCGCTCAAGGCACCCGCCGCGCCGGGCACCTGGGGCTACGCCCAGAAGGAGCTGAAGGCCGCCTACGACGCCCTGCCCGACCCCGGCGGTCCGGTGGAGCAGGCCAAGAAGCTCGTCCAGGAGGCGGGCGCGCCCTCCGAGCCCATCACCATCGCCGTCACCGGCTCCCAGTCCGAGATGCCGGTCATCGCCACGGAGGTCAAGCGCGCCGGGGAGTCCATCGGGCTCAAGGTGAACATCAAGACCCTCCCGGCCGACAACTACAACGCCCTCTACAGCGACGCCAAGGCCCGTGAGGGCATCGACATGATCTTCTCGCTGTGGCAGGCGGACTACCCGGACCCGACCGCGATCTACCAGTACCTCCAGACCGGCGACACCTTCAACTTCGCCCAGTGGTCCAACCCGGAGTTCGACCGGCTGATCAACGAGGCCAAGGCCACCACCGACACCGCCGCGCGTGCCGGACTGATCGCCCGGGCCCAGAAGACGGCGGTCGACGAGGTCATCTGGATGCCGCTGTACACGCCGTTCAACCCGCTCTACCTGAAGAAGGGGCTGACCGGGGCACCGCTCGCCTCCGTCCAGCTCAACTACCCGTGGGCCGCCGACATCGGCGCCGCCCGGTAGGACCACGTCAGGGGGCGTGGGAGCGAGAGGGGAACGGGCCCGCCCGCCGGGCCCGCCTCGCTCAGGGGGAGGCCCCCGGTCCGGATGTCCGCGGACGTCCGGGCCGGGGGCCTTTCGCGTACGGACGACCGCGGCTGTCCGGCGCGGGCCGCCGGGGTCCCTACGGGCGCGCGACCCCTGATCCACCCCGGAGACCGCGCACCGTCCCCTCCGTGACACCGGTCCTCTTTGCGCCACGGTACGTCTCCTGCCGCGGAAGCCCCGTTGACACCATCCGCATGCCCTCGCGCATCTGGCCGGCACCGGCTGGCAGGGCTGGACCCAGTGGTGGCCCACCGCCCTGGTCGGCACCGTCGGTCAGGCCCGTCCGATGGAGGCCATCCGCATCGCCATCAGGGCGTGACCCGGCGGCTCCCGGCCGTCGCCGCGGGCCGCGGCGACGGGAACCGGAATCCCGTGCCTCGGGACCCGGTCCGGACCTTGTCCCGTTCCGTTTGTGCAGACCGGGGCGTATGTCCGATGCCGACCGTCCCGCACCTCTAGCGTGCCTCCGTGGCACATATGCCTTGTGCCGCGGAGAGGAGAAAAATCCCCCGTGGGAATGCCGCGCATCCCCGGAGTCCTCGCCCGTGCGGCGGTCGCGTTACTCGCGGGCGTCACACTCGTCCTGGCCGGGCCGGGACCGGCCCACGCCACGGCCACCCTGAACATCCCCGCGCCGCAGCCGGGCGGGATATCCGCGACCGTGAAGCTCTTCGGCGCCAAGGTGCCCCAGCCGTACAACCCGGACCCCACGGCGTACACGGGCGACCGCAAGTGCCGGCTCCTGTACCACGACTACGAGCCCACGGCGGGCTGCGGCGGCTTCAAGGTCGAGGTCACCTTCCACAACGTGCGCAACCAGCTCGGGTACCAGCCCAGCGGTCCGGTCAGCCCGGAACTGCCGATCACCGACGGGCAGTACAAGTTCTCGGCCTCCGCGGACACCGCCCGCACCTTCCGGTGCCTGCGGCCCGGCGGCGGTTTCGATCCCCGCCACAACCTGGTCGTACGCACCACACAGCAGCCGCTCTCCAACAACTACTACTTCGCCGACGTCGACTGGACCATCTCCGAACTCCAGACCTACCCCGACCGTGATGCGGGTCCGCCCTTCTACGTCAACTTCGCGCCCGTCGAGGTGAACTGTCCGCAGGGCACGACGGCGCACCAGTACGGGCTCAAGGTCTCCAACATCAAGATCACCGCGCATACGCCCTACGTCTTCGGCAGTACGGTCTGGGCCCACCCCGGTCCCTACTACGCCTGACCAATCCGCCGCCGGGCCGGGTGAGACCGCGCCGAGTGCTCTCACGGGTGCGGGACGGAGTCGTCCGTCACGGGTGCAAGACCGCCGGGAAGCGGTCGCCGAAGCCTCCACGGAGGCGGCTTCCCGGTCCGGCGCGGCGGCTCCGGGGGTGCCGCGTCCGGCACCCGCGTGCTCCGGCGGCCCGGCGCCGGGGAGGACGGGCCGGGCTCCCGGAATGTCCCGGGGCGTTCCGGTGCTGCCACGGGACCGAAGGCCCTGGTCCGAGCGGGATTCGCGGTTTATCGTACCTTTGCGGAAGGGGAAACCCGCGCGGACGAGGGGGGAAGCCGCGAACCGGACCGACGAATGGAGGATGCGCGTGCGGTCGCCTCAGCCTTCCGGCACCCCCAACGGGGCACCGGGCACCAGCCCCGTCGGGGAAGCGGACACCGGACAGTCCTGGGACATCGCCGTCGGACCCGCCGTTCGACCCGCCGTTCCCGGCGCTTTCGCGCCCGACGACACCGCCCAGGGCGCCCCGAGCGCCGCGCTGCTGCGCCGCGTCGCCGGATTCCACGAGTCCGGGGTGCGGTCCGCACGCTTCCTGTGGTGCGAGGACGGCCGGTGGGCCCGGTGCGGACTGGAGCTGCGGCCGGGGACCCCGGGCACCGTCGCGCTGACCCTCAGCCCCCTGCCGGGACCGCCCTCCGGGCTGACCGCCCGCGAGATCGACATCATCTCGCTCGTCGCCCTCGGGCTGTCGAACCGGGAGATATCCAGCCGCCTCGGCACCAGCATCCGCACGGTCACCACCCAGGTCGAGCGGCTGCTGAAGAAGCTCGGCCAGGACTCCCGCGCCGGTGTGAGCGCGCTCGCCGTCGACCGTGATCTCATCCGCCTGCCGATCCCGGGCGGTGTCGAGCACCGCTCCGGCATCCGCGTACTGGACATCGAACGGCACAGCGCCACCGTGTCCGCCGTCGCCGCGCCCACCCGCCGCGGGGGACGGCGCGGCGGCCGTGACACCCTCCGTATCGGCACCATCGCCGTCTCCGGGGCGTTCGCCGCCGACGGCTGCGAGACCGCCCAGGGCGCGGCACTCGCCGTCAGCGACATCAACACCCTCCGCCACGACCACGGCCGGTCCGTCGAGCATGTGACCGTGCGGATCGACCCCCTCGACGAGGAGTCGGTACGGACCGGGCTCGCCACGCTCGTCGAGGCGGACGTCGACGCCATCACCAGCAGCTACGCCAGCGCGCTCAGCCCCGCCGTCTTCGAGTTCGCCGCGGACTTCGGCCGGACGTTCCTGCACACCAACACCTGGACGCGCAGTGTGGACGCCGTGCGCGAGGACCCGCGCCGCTACGGGCACGTCTTCCAGACCTGCCCCTCCGAGACCACCTACCAGGCGGCGCTCCTGGCCTATCTGCGCACCCGGCCCACTCCGGGCGACCACGCCCACCGGCTGGCCGTCGTCGAGCTCGACGGCTACGGCTGCGCGGTCACCGACCGGAACTTCGAGACCCGGGTACGGGAGGCGGGCTGGCGGGTCACCTCGACCCACCGGGTCGGGCTGACCGTCGAGCACGTCGACGAGCTGATCGCCGGGGTGCTCGCCGACCGCCCGGACGTGGTCGTCCTGTCGCATCTGTCCGTGGAGACCGCCGCCGAACTGCAGAACGCCATCACCCGGCACAGCCCGAACCAGCTCACGTACCACATCTACACCCCGTCCGTGCCGGGCTTCGCCCGCCGGATCGAGCACGGCGGCGGCCAGGTCGTCTGGTCCACCGTGACCGGCCGCCCGGACGACCCGCTGGGCCGCCGCTTCACCGAGTCGTACGCGCGCACCTTCGGCACCCCGCCCGGCCGCAGCCAGGCCAGCGCCGCCTACGACCAGGTGCGGATGCTGCACGCGGCCTTCTCGATCACCGGCTCGTACCACCCCGGGGCCGTGGGCGGCTATCTGCGGGAGTCCGCGTACCGGGGCGTCAACGGAACCTATCTCTTCGCCGACCCCGGGCAGTCCGTGACGGGCTATCCGTACGGCTCCGGTGACCAGAGCCTGTCCCAGCCCACGCTCACCTACCGGCTGTCGGGCGACGGACAGGAGATCCTGTCCGTCGCCTGACGGCGCGGACCGGAGATCCCGTCCGCCGCCCGGCGGTGGCGGCGGAGGGTGTCAGGACTTCCCGGCGAAGAACTCCGTGTAGTCGTAGCTCACCCGGGGCACCGCGCAGGGGTGCCCCAGCACCAGATGCATGGTCCGGCGCTGCGGCTCGATGACCGCGCTCGCGACCGTCGAGCCCTGCTCCAGCTCGTGCTCCTCGGGGTTCGGGTGGCAGCACAGCGCGTCCGGGTAGTTCTCGTGGTCGCTGAGCACCTCGTGCCAGCCGGCGACCGACGGCCGAGGCATCAGCTCCGCCATCGCGATCGCCCGCTCCCGCCGGAACAGCGTGTCCGGCATGACCTTGGGCCCGTGATCGGTGGCGGAGGACGCGAACGCCGAATCGTCGCTGTCGAAGTGGTTGGCGTGCACCAGATACCCGCCGGGGCCCACCGCCCGCCAGCTGATGTCCGACGCCGAACCGGGGCGGGTCTCCGCGTCCACGGCCCGGCCGTCGCCGACGATCAGATAGTTCGCCGACGACGAGCGGTCGACGGACATCAGCATGTCCTCCGCCGCGTCCACGGACTCCGTCTCCAGCAGGGCCCGCAGCAGCAGGTGGTACGGCATGCCCGGGGCGCCCACGTCCAGCGAGGTCACCAGCGCGTTCGTCAGCACCGTCAGACCGGCCGAGTTCATGCCGAACTTCGCCAGCAGCCCGGCCTCGACGACCGACACCCACCGGGGGCCGTTGGTCGGCTCGGTCTCCAGGACCACGACCGTGCCGTGGGAGAAGGGGATCCAGTCCCAGTTCTGCCCCACGATCGGCTCGGGGCCGCGCAGATCGCAGAACGAGGTGCACTCGGCGGGAGTCCGTCCGCCGTCCGCCGCGAGCTTGCGCGCCTTGCCGGAGAAGAGGATCTCGGTCCGCAGATTCAGGGCGAGGATGTCGGTGAACGCGACTCCCGCGCCCTCCGCGATGCCCTGCATCTCCTCCAGATAGTCGGCGTCGAACCGCTCCACGACCGGGACGAAGGTCTCGGCCAGCGCGGTCGCCGCCTCCCAGGGCATGTCCGCGAACCTGGCGTAGACGCGCTCGTAGCTCTCCAGGGACAGCTGGATCCGGTCGGCGGCCGCGGCCCCGTACTGCCGGCCCCGCCCGCGGGCCCCGCCGCTCGCCCGGACCACCAGGGGTGTTGTCGTACTCATGAGGCGCTCTGCCCTCCGTCCACGGCGATGACGGTGCCGCTGACGTACGCGGCCTCGTCCGATGCGAGGAACAGGCAGACCCGCGCGACCTCGTCGGCGGTACCGAGCCGCCGGGCCGGGATGCGCCGGAGGACCTGTTCGAAAGCCTCGGGGTCGTGCGACACGGTCGTCATCGGGGTGTCGATCACCCCGGGCGCGACCACATTGCACCGGACCCCGCCCGGCCCCCACTCCACGGCCAGCTGACGGGCCAGGGACACCACCGCGCCCTTGCTCGCGCTGTACGCGGCACTGGGCTCGCCCGCGTCGCCGCGCGCGGCCGCGATGCTGGACAGCAGGGTGACACTCCCGCCCTCGCCGCCCTTCAGCATGCGCTCGGCGGCAGCGGCGGCGACCAGCAGGGAACCCCGGGCGTTGATGTTCACGACGGTGTCCCAGTCCGCCGCCGTGGTCGTGACGGCGGGCTTGAAGCGGTAGATCCCCGCGCAGTGCACCAGCGCGTGCGGAGCGAGCCCGCCCCACTCCTCGTCGACCCCGGCGAAGGCGTCGCGCACGGAGCCCTCGTCGGTGATGTCGCAGTGCCGGGTGACCACGCCGTCGTCCTCGCGCGTCTCCTCCCCGACCAGGTCCAGTCCGATGACGGACCAGCCGAGCCGGGAGGCGCCCGACGCGGTCGCGCGCCCGATGCCCGAGAGGGAGCCGGTGACGACCAGTCGTCGCTGCGTGTTCATGAGGTGAGAACTCCTCCGTTGACGTTGATGGTCTGCCCGGTGACGTACTCGGCACCCGAGAGCAGATAGTGGACGGCGTCGGCGACGTCCGCCCCGGCGCCGTGGCGCCCGAGCGGGACCTCGGCGGCCACGAGGTCGCGCTCCTGCTCGAAGGGCCGACCGCTGCGGCGGGACCGCGCGTCCAGTTCCTCGCGGTGCATCTCGGTCATCACATACCCGGGCGCGACCGCGTTGACCGTGCAGACGGGGGCCAGCTCCAGACAGAGCGTCCGCATCAGCGACTGCACGGCCGCCTTGGAGGCGCTGTAGGCGCCGGCACCCGGCGTGGGCTGCTGGGCGAAGAGGGAGCCGATGACGACGATCCGGCCCGTGGCGCCCCGGGCCGCCGTCCGCTCCAGCTCCGGCCGTACGGCCCTGATGCCGTGCAGCACCCCGAAGAAGTTGATGTCGAAGACCCGCCGGATCTCGTCGTCGGGGGTGTCCAGCAGCGGCGTCTCGGGACCGCCGACGGCCGCGTTCGCCACCAGGGCGTCGACACCTCCGAACGCCTCCACCGCCGTCCGGGCCATCGCGGCCGCGTCCTCGGGCCGGGAGACGTCGGCGACCAGCCCGGCCGCGTGCTCCCCGGTCGTGTCCAGGCCGCGGGCGGCGGCCGTCACCTCCGGGTCGACATCGGTGAGGAGGACGTTCCAGCCCTCGGCCACCAGCCGCGCGGCGATGGCGTGCCCGATTCCGCGCGCGGCGCCGGTCACCACCGCCGTACGCCGGGTGACGGCCGTACCCCGGGTCACGACAGCGCCCCGGAGGCGTCACCGGCGGTGGCGGCCGTGCCGGAGGCCGCACCGCGTACGGCACCGGCGATCTCGCCGCACCGCGCGAACCAGATCCGGTCGCGCTCCCTGACGGAGGTCAGGAACCTCTCCAGCATCCGCAGCCTGCCGGGACGCCCGATGATCTGCGGGTGCACGGTCAGGGTGACCAGCCCCCCGGCCTCGTGGATCGCGGAGGTCTCCTCGCTCCACAGCTCCGCCACCTCGCGCGCGGACCGGATCGTCCGGTCCCAGCTCGTCGCGTCGAACCAGAAGTGCGGAGCGTCGTCGAGGGACCAGTGGACCGGGATCTCCACCAGGTCGTGGCCAGGATGGGCGTACGGGGTGATCGCGTCCATCATGTTGGAGGAGTAGCGGAACCCGTTCGCGACCAGCAGATCCAGGGTGTTGGGGCTGATGTCCCAGGACGGCGAACGGTATCCCTCGACCCGGTCGGTGAACCGGCGCAGCACCTTCAGCCCGCGCTCCAGCTCCGCAGCCTCCTCGTCCCGCTCCATCAGATGGGGGGAGCGGTGGGTGAATCCGTGGTGCCCGATTTCATGACCCCGTCCGGCCACGGATTCAAGGATCGCGGGATATCTTTCCGCGTCACCGCCGCAGACGAAAAAAGTGGCCGGTATGTCGAGCCGGGCCAGCATGTCCAGGAGCTGGGGAACCGCGATCTGCGCCCCGTACCGGGCCTGGGAAAGAACTCCCGGGCGGGCGGCGTTCGCGGGGTCCTCGGCGAGCCACAATTCCTCGGCGTCGAAGTCGACCGTCAGCGCCATTGCCGCCCCATAGCCGTCTGGCCACATACGAGGTCCTCTCTCCATTACGGGATAGAGGAACACGTTAACGGCGGGGGTCCGCTTTGCGAACTCCGTAAGATTACGTACACATGCCCTGGTGACGGACGTGCCGGGGCTGGTGGGACGGGTCACTCCGCGGCTGTACGTACAGTTGCGTATGTCGGTCACCGCCGGGGTTTGCCACCCTTCGGGAATCGATTGAACCCCCGTTGAACCGACGGGCGCGGAGAGGAATCACGCCGGTGTCCAGTCCCACCACTGAAAAAGCACCTCAGCTGACGAGAGTGCTGCGGTTGCCCGCGATCGTCCTGTTCGGCCTCACCTACATGTCCCCCGTCGCCGTATTCACGACGTACGGCATCGTCAACGACGAGACCGGCGGCCATCTGCCCGCCGCCTATGTGCTGGCACTCGGCGTCATGCTGCTGACCGCGCACAGTTACGGGCGCATGGTGCGCAGCTACCCGGCGGCCGGTTCCGCGTACAAGTACGCGCAGAAGTCCTTCGGCGGCCACATCGGGTTCCTGACCGGCTGGACCCTGATGCTGGACTATCTGTTCCTGCCGATGGTGTCCTTCCTGCTCGCGGGCATCTATCTGCACGCCGAGTTCCCGGGGGTCCCCCAGGGCGTGTGGAGTGTGGGCGCGCTGCTGCTGGTGCTGGTGTTCAACGTCCTCGGCGTGAAGTTCATCAGCAGGATCACCGCGATCGTGATGGGCATCACCGGACTGCTGCTGGCCTTCTTCGTGATCGTCGGCGGCTCGAAGTCCCAGGTGGGCGCGGGCGACGCGTTCCAGGCGTTCATCCCCGCCTCCGACCAGTGGGGTCTGCTCGCGGGCGGAGCGGCCATCCTGGCGCTGAGTTTCCTCGGCTTCGACGCCGTCTCCACCCTCGCCGAGGAGGCCCACAACCCGCGGCGGACCGTGCCGCTGGGCATCATCCTCACGACCGCGATCGGCGGCGGTCTGTTCATCCTGGTGGCCTGGATCGGTTCCCTGGTCCGCCCGGACAATCAGTTCACCAACTCGGACTCCGCGGGCGCGGAGCTGATGGAGACCGTCGGCGGCAACGCCCTGAGCGGGGCGTTCACCGCGGTCTATGTGCTGGGCTGTATCGGTTCCGCGATGGTCTCCCAGGCCAGCGTCTCCCGCATCATCTTCTCCATGGGCCGCGACGGGCTCCTCCCCAAGCGGGTCTTCGGCCGCCTCCACCCGAAGTTCGGCACCCCGGTGGGTGCGCTGATCGCTGTCTCCGCCGTCGCGGTGCTCTCCGTGGTCCTCACCCTCGACCAGGCCGTCGTCATGATCAACTTCGGTGCCCTGGCCGCGTTCTCGATGGTCAACCTGAGCGTCATCAAGCACTACCTCTTCGGCGCCGACCGCGAACTCGGACCGCGCTCCCTGATCGTCAACGGTCTGCTGCCCGGTCTCGGCTTCGCCACCACGGTCTGGCTGTGGACGAGCCTCACCGGGACGACCTTCGTCGTCGGTCTGCTGTGGATGGCGGCGGGCCTCGTGATCCTCGCGATCACGACCCGGTTCTTCACCCGCCAGCCGCCCGAGCTGCACATGGACGCGGGCGACAAGGACGACATCGCCCTCACTGCGGAGGACGGGACCCCGGACTCGCCGGAGACCGTGGGCGCGCGGTAGTCCGGAGAGCCCGGAGACCTGGCGCGAGCCCGGAGCCCGGAGTCGGCCCGTCCGCCGGCCCGGCTCCGGGCTTCCGGGTTCTCGGGCCCCGGCCCCGGCGCGCGGACCGCGGCCTCCCCGGCCGCTCAGGTCTCCGCGTCCGGGCGGCGCAGCGCTTCGAGGATGTCCCGCACGGGGATGTCCTCGATGCCCGGTTCCGGTTCCGGGTGCGGCTCACCCGCGTCGATCCTCTCCCGGTAGCGGTGGGCCACCGCCCTGAGATCGGCGGCGACCTGATCGATCGGGTCGGCCGCCGGATCGTCCGGGACGATCAGGGTCGTGGTGTGGACGACCTCGCCCCAGACGCTGAGGCTGAACCGGCCGGGCTCGAAGCCGGTCGCGTCCTGGATGTTCACCGACGGCAGCCGCCACTGCTCCGCCGCCAGCAGCTCCCCCCGGAGCCGTTCGACCTGGATCAGGCTCGTCGACCCCTTGTCGGGGTCGAAGTGGTCGATGATGTCGTCGGCCATCTGGATGCGCAGTACCGTTCCGCGGTGGAGGGCACGCTGCCCGGCCTCCCGCCACGACCACGCGTTCCAGGCGGCCCCCTCGCTCTCCTCCAGCCCGGCGAGATCCTCCAGGATCAGGCTCTCGGTGTACCCGGAGGGGACCAGCCGGCACAGTGACCGGGCCGCCAGCAGCGTCCACCGCGCCGAGTCCGACCCCAGCGACCGCTGTACGGCGGCGAGCCGGCGCAGCGCCAGCGTGGCGCCCGGGTTCTCCTCCAGCTCCAGCCACTGGAGCGCGCAGCGCCGCAGATGGTCCTCGGCGGTCCGCGGGTCCCCGGTGCCCTCGGCCGCCGTGGCCAGCAGATCGTGCAGTTTCGCCCGCGGATACGGGTCCCCGGGCTCGGTGAGCGCCATGGCCTCCGTCAGGGGCGCCCGTGCCTCCTGGAACCGCTCCACGGCCAGCAGCTGTTCCCCGAGGCGCCGCAGCGCCGTCGCCACCCCGGCGGCGTCCTCGGCCGCGCGGTGCAGTTCCAGGAGCCGTTCCAGCGCCGGGACCGCCTCCGGCACCGGCGCCTGCGCGCTCTCGACCTCGTCGGCGAAGACCGTCCAGGCCCTGATCTCGGCGGCCGGCATCCCGGTCTCCCGGGCGAGGGACGCGGCCTGCCCGGCTCCCTCCAGTACGGCGGTCATGTCGTGGCCCGGGTCCTGCCGGTCCCGTTCCACGGACGCCAGCAGCAGCTCGATCCGGTGGTCGGGCAGATCGAACGTCTTCGTCAGGGCGTCGGCCGCCAGCCGGTGCCGGCCGGCCTCCTCGGCGTCGTCGAGGTAGCTGTGCAGGTGGAACAGCCGCATGACGGACGTCAGTTCCAGCAACTGGTCGCCCATGGCACGGCTGACGTCCCGCGCGACGGCGTAGTGCTCCTTCGCCGTCTCGTAGTCCTCGCGGACCGACGCGATGTCCCCGAGCGTGAACTCGCAGCTCGCCTCGACGCGTACGGATCTCAGCCGCTGGTTGAGCCGGATCGCCTCACGGACCAGCCGGGTCGCCTCGTCGGTGTCCGGGGGCCGCTGGTTCAGCCACACCGCCGCCAGTTCCTGGAGCGCCATGGACTGGTGGAGGGGCAGATCGAGCCGCTTGAAGTCCTCCAGCACGGCCCGCATCTCGCTGCGGGCCGTGTCGAGGTCGTCCTCGCGGAGGTACTGCACCAGCGCCCGGTCGTAGCGGACACCGGCCACCGCGACCCCCCGGTCCTTCACCTTCCCGGCGGCCGCCATCGCCTCCGTGAACAGCCCGGCGATCCGGGCCCGCTCGCCCGCGCCGCCGTGGCCCGCCCAGTACCGGGCGAGGGTGCGCAGCGCATCGGCGAGGGTGCTGTCGCGCCCGTGCAGCCGGGACAGCGCGATCGCCTCCGTGACCTGAGCGTGGCACCGCTCCGGTGCGCGGCGGCCGGCCTCGGCGGCGGAGTAGCTGAGGATCGCGGCCCGGTCGCGCGGATTGTCCGGGGGACACAGCTCCAGCGCCCGCTCGTAGTACAGATCGGCGTCCGTCGGGTGCCCCAGCTCGCTCTCCGCGTTCGCGAGCTGGAGGAACAGCCGGTGCACCCGGGCGTGCTGGAGCATCTCCCGGCAGATCGCGGCGGACCTGCCGAAGCGCATCCAGTTGAACTCGACCTCCGCCAGCGAGATCGCGGTGTCGACGGCCAGCTCCGGCAGTTCCCCCTCCACGGCGAGGCGGTGGACCTCCCGCAGGATGCCGTGGTCCAGCAGCCGCGCGTCCGCCTCCTCCAGGAAGTCGCCCAGTTCCTCGGCGAGCCGCCGGGCGCACCGGGCCGCCCGTCGCCGCCGCTCGCGCGGATCCGTGAGCGCGAACAGCGGATCGAGCATCAAAGGCACCCGGAACCGGGTCCCCCCGCCCTCCACCGGGGTGCGCTCCAGCAGGCTCAGCCCCGCCAGCTCATGGGCGCGCCGCTCGGTCTCGCCGGGGTCCGTGCCGGTGAGCCGGGCGAGCGTGCCGACCGGCACCGGCAGCAGATACGGCGCCGCCGCCTTCAGCAGATCCCGGGCGGCGGAGTCGATCCGGTCCATCAGCATGGGCGCGAAGATGTTCTTTTCCAGGAACTCCCCGCGCTTGTCGCGCAGCCGGGCCCGCAGCGCCTGCTCGTCGATGTCGCCGTCCATGTCGCTGCGCGCGACGTTGAACAGCCACTCCAGCAGCCGCGGATTCTGCCCGGCGAGCCGGCGGGCCCAGCCCACCACCGGCGGCGGCAGCGGCGCCTGCTGCTGCAACCGGTCCACCAGCCGGTCGAGTTCGGGTTCGAGCAGCGGATGCAGCTCCATCCGCTCCAGATGGCGTACGCAGTCCAGCGCGGGCAGATAGCGGCTGGTGATCACGATCCGGTGCACGGTCACCGACGCCCGGACCGCGTCGACCAGATCGGCGAGCACCGCGGCGGCCTCCGGCAGGGTCACCGGCCGCCCGTCCACCAGCTGCAGATCGTCCGGAGTCAGCCGGTCCTTGCGGAAGTTGAACTCGAACTCGTCCAGCACGATCAGCAGATTGGGCGCCCGGTCGAGGAACGACAGCAGCTGCCTGCGCAGCGGCCGGCCCGGTGTGGGATCGCCGAGGGCCGGGGCGAGGCGGGGGTCGTCCTGGATGGCGCTCAGCAGGGAGCCCTCGTCGAGATGGCCGTGCAGCCACAGGGTGTGCCGGTCGCCGTCGACCAGGCGCTCCCGGATCCGCTGCGCCAGGGTGGTCTTGCCGACACCGCCCATCCCGTGGACGATCAGCCCGGCGGACGGCTGCTCCAGGTCCCAGAAGTCCAGCAGCCGCAGCGCCCGCTGGATCTCGCGCCGCCGCCCGACGAACCGCCGGGGATCCAACGGCTCCCCGGCGAATCCGGAGCGGGACCTGCGGATCACCCGGTCCCGGCCGGGCGCCCGCGCGGGGGTGACCAGCGGCCCCGGCAGCCCGCCGCGCACGAACATCCGCAGCAGATGCCAGTACGGCACCGAGTCCCGGACCAGCCGCCGATAGGTGCCGGCCAGCGCGACCGCGGGCGACAGTCCCTCCGCGAGCTGCTGGTAGAAGGCCGCGGCCGCCCCGGTGGCGGCGCTGTCAGGCACGGGCCGGCCCCACCCCAGGACCAGCGGCGCGGAGCTGCGGGCCAGCGACTCGGCGAGCGAGGCGACCGCGCCCGACTCCGGTGACTCGGCGGTACGGCAGCCGGAGAGGAACACCACGTACGGGGACCGGCCCAGACCGTCGTGGATGTCCTCGGCGGTCGCGGACACCGCCTCGCCGTGCGGCCCCTCGGCGAGGAACCGCGGCCCGTCCTCCGCCAGCACCGCGTGCCCGGTCAGATGGACGACGTCGACGTCGCCGCGGGAGTACTCCAGCACCCGGTGCCGCAGCTGCTCCAGCTCGCCGCTCTCCTCCACCTCCAGCTCGATCCGGAAACGCCGGGTGGCCTCCCAGATCGTCGCCTGCTCGGCGTCGTGGTCGAGCGCGCCGCCCGCGGACTCGGGCGCACACGCCATGAACGCCAGCCGCAGGGGTCTGCTCTGCGGGCTGCGTACGCCGGCCGCGCCGTCCACCTGCCGCACCGGAACGACCGGGTTGGCCGCCGCGACCAGAAAGGCCTCGCCGTCGTGGAGCAGCTCCCACGGCAGATGCCCGAACCCGGCGCCCGTGCCGATGACGAGCGCCAGCACGTCCCACGATCCCCGGGTCCGCCCGATGAATCCCGACAGCCGCCGTTCCGGGGTGTCCAGGAACGTGAACAGCCGGGTCCCGTACGACTCCAGGAGCGCGCGGGCCTCCCCCGGATCGGCCGGGAGCGGGGCGTAGTAGTCGGTCTCCGCGCGCGCCAGCATGTCCTCGATCGAGGAGAGCTCGACGGGCGCGGTGCCGGGCTCGGTGCCCGGCCCGTAGTCGTAGCGCAGTACGGCCCGTCCGGGGCCGAGCCGTTCGACTCGGATGGTGATGGTGCGTTCGCGCTGGTCCATGGCCCGGGGTCCGCCCGCGGGGCCGCTCAGTCGTCCAGCTCCGGCGGCGGCGCCAGCAGCCGGGCCAGCGCGGCCTCGTCGAGGGAGTCCAGGGCGATCCTGCGGCCGTCGACCAGCACCATCAGCACCCGGTCCGGGCGGTCGGGCCGGCCCTTCCAGCGCTTCCACCACCGCGTGATCTGCTCCGCCAGCGCGGCCGACCCGGCGGCGATGCCCACGACGGCGGCGACCGTGACGAGCACGGGCTCCTTGTTCGTCGGATCAGCGGCTATCAGTTCCACGTCGTCGTGGACACCGGGCAGCGCGGCGAGGTCCTCCGCGGCTCTGTGGAACCCGTTGCCCTCGACCAGGATCCGAACCGTCACGAAACCCCCCAAGGCTCAGCTGATCGCTGTTCATATCGTGCCCCAGGAGCCCGGGTTGGGGAAGCGAAACGGCTACGAACGGGTGCAGCGCCCGGTGGGAGAGCTCGCCGGCGGACGGCACTGGAGTCCCTGGTCGGCGGAGCTCCCGCTCAGATAGCGGCCGATGCAGGCGTTGGCGGTGTTCCGGCCGCGTTCGCCGCAGAAGGCGAGCGCGGCCCGCCCGTCCGCGAACGGCCCCGGCGCGTAGATCACCCAGAAGCCCGGCCGCAGCGAGGCGTAGTCGTCGCTGCGGACGTAGACCGCCTCCGGTACGGACTCCCGCACCCGGGCGAGCCGCAGGTCCCGCGCGTCGGTGCCGGAACTCACCGGCTCCGAGAAGAGCTGGGCGATCCAGCGGCCCCCGGAGGCGGGCGGGGGAGCGGACGGCCGCTCCGGCGCCGGCACGGGCTCCCGTTCGGACTCGGGGGCGGGCTTCGACGCCTGTGGGGACGACGGCGCCTCGGCCTTCGGGGAGGCCGTCGGGGAAGGCGTCGAGGAGGGTGCCGGGGACGGGGCGGAGGAGGACGCGGCCGATGCGGGCGGAGCAGCGGCACCGGCCGGGCCCGGCCGTGCGTCCGACTTGTCGTTCCCCGCGTCGCGCAGGGCCAGGAGCAGCGCGGTCGTCGCGACGACCGCCACCACGGCGATCACGGCGACGACGACGGCGGCGGTACGGCTCCGGGACCCGTCCCGGGGACCCGGGGAGCCCGGCACCGACGGGCTCGGAACCGTCGCGTCCGGCACCGGGGGCCGGGGGGTGTCGATCCGGGTCGGTACGGGAGGCACGGTCCCCAGCCCCCCAGGCCCGGGAGGAGGGCCGGGAGGCAGGGGCGGCGGCACCACCGAGGTCATCGTCGGCCGGGCCCACTCCGGCACCCCGCCCGACTCGACCCGCGCCAGCATGGCCTCCAGCGCCGCGGCGTCCGGCCGCGCCCCGGGATCCCGTACGAGCAGGGCCTCCAGTACGGGAGCGAGCGGACCCGACCGCACCGGGGAGGGCACCGGCTCGTCCAGTACGGCGGCCAGTGTCGCGAGCGTCGTCGGCCGCCGCAGCGGACTGACACCCTCCGCGCACACGTACAGCACGACCCCCAGCGACCACAGATCGGACGCCGGGTCGTCGTTCCGCCCCCGGATCCGCTCCGGCGCGATGTACTCGGGCGAGCCGACCAGTTCCCCCGTGGCCGTCAGCGAGGTGGACCCCTGGAGTGCCGCGATCCCGAAGTCCGTGAGAACGGCGGTCCCGTCCGCGCGCAGCAGGATGTTCGCGGGCTTCACGTCCCGGTGCTGGATGCCCGCCGCATGGGCGGCCCGCAGCGCCGACAGCACCTGACGGCCGATCCCGGCGGCCCGGGCCGGGGCCATCGGGCCGTCGTTCAGCCGCTCGTCCAGCGAGGAGCCGGTCACCAGCTCCATCACGATCCACGGATGCGGATCCGTGTCCACGATGTGATGGACCGTCACCACATGGGGATGGCTGAGCCGGGCGAGCGCGCGGGCCTCGCGCAGCACGCGTTCCCGTACGGAGTCGGACGCCGCCCCCTCGTGCCGTACCTCCTTGAGGGCGACCTCCCGGTGCAGGGCGGTGTCCCGCGCCCGCCACACGGTGCCCATTCCTCCGCTGCCGAGCCGTTCGATCAGCTCGAACCGCCCGTCGACCATCTCCCCCGGTGTACTCATGGCCGACAGATTAGACGAAACCGCCCTCCCGGCTCTCCTCCGGCCGCGGCACCCGCTCAGCCCGGCACCCGCTCCGGCGGCGGCCGCCCGCCGTCACCGCCGCGCGTACCGCCGGGCCAGCGCGTGGAACGCCTCCTTGGGCTCCCAGTGCCAGTCGGACGACGGGTCACCGGGGTCGTCCTTGATGACCTTCACCAGGGAGTAGCTCGCCATGTCGAGGTCGTACCGGGGCTCCGCGCGGTGCGGCGACTCGGGGGTGACGAACTCGAACGCCATCGCCGCGTACAGGCCCATCGACTCGAAGACACCGAGGAGTTCGGTGAGATAGGCGGCCTGGACGCGCTCGCTGCGCACCGGATCCCCGATGATCTCCGGCGGCTCCTTGGAGTAGTCCACGATCGCCCACCCCATCCCGCCCCGCTCCGGCGCGCCCTCGAAGGTGCAGGTCCCGAACTCGGTGATCGCCAGCGGCTTCCCCCAGCGCAGATAGCGGGTCAGCTCGCGGACGTACTGCGACCGGCGGGGGAAGTACGAGTAGTAGTCGATGCCGACGATGTCGAAGAGGTTCCAGTCCACGACGTCGTCCTGCGCCGCCGCGTAACTCAGCCTGCCGTGGAACACATCCCTGCCGACGCCCGCCGCGAGCGCGGTGAAACGGTTCAGCCGCCGCTGCATCGCCACCGGGTCGACGTTTCCGTTCATCAGGTTCTCGATCCGCTCCAGCACCGTGTCACCGGGCACGATGCCCGGCACGAACAGCCAGAACTCGCAGCCGACGCTGAGGTCGACCGCCGCACCCTGCCGCCGCAGGCGCTCCGCGAACCGGCCGCACTCCGCGAGATGTTCCAGGATCTCCCCCTCGGGCCGGTCACCGAGCGTGGGCTCCAGCCAGATGTGGAGCCCGCGCTCCGCCGCCTCCCCGGCGGTGGCCGTGAGCCGCTCGACGCCGTCCCCGGTGACCTTGACCGATCCGGCGTGGAGCCGGTGCGCGATGGCGCGGATGTCCCCCCGCATGCGTGCGGCGCTCCACGCGGTGCCCGGGGTGTCCCCGGCAGCGAGCGTGTAGCACACACCCCGGTGCCTCACCCCGCGCCGCCGGCCCGGGCCGCCGTCCGCCGCGGCCGGGCTCCCCGTCCCCAGCGCCGCCGCGGCCCCGACCGCTCCCGCCCCCGCCAGAAACCGTGCCCTGCTGATCCCCTCGTACCGCACCCGTTCCTCCTCCTGATCCGGTGTGGCCGCCAGTCTGGCCGGGTTCGGCACACCGGTATGTCGTCCCTTGGTCTACGGACGTACGGCCAAGGTATGAACTCCGCGACCGCCGCCGGGAGGGCGGTGACGCGACCCCCACGCGCCGCCCCTTCCCGCGGGCCCTCAGGAGGTTCCGGCACCGAAGTCCGGGGCCCGCTCGCGCGGGACATCCGCCAAAGCCGGGCGCGACCGCGCCGGTGGACACCCGAAGCGCTCGCGGAACCGGTGCGTGAGATGGGCGTGGTCCGTGAACCCGGCCGCCGCGGCGACCTCCGCGAGCCGCAGCCGCGTGCGGCCGATGAGCTGGCACGCGAGGTCGAGCCGGACGGTCAGCACCTCGCCCCGGAAGGTCGTACCGGCCTCGGTGAAACGCCGCTGGAGTGAGCGGGGCGCGATCCCCAGAGCGCCCGCCACGTCCGCCAGCCGCCAGGAACGCGCGGGGTCGAGGGCGACCCACTGGCGTACGGTGCCGACCGGATCACGCGCTTCGGGCGCGGCGGGATCGGGCCCCTCCGGGCCCCACTCCAGCCGCCAGCCCACCACCGACGGGGCCGGGCTCCGCCACGCGGCGGCGGGCGGGAGCACCGCCCCGTCCGCGCCGATCAGCCGCACCGCGGGAGCGCTCCCGGTGACCGCGCCCGTGAAGACCTCGTACACGGCGCACACGAACAGGGTCTCGGGGAGCTGGGGAGAGCGGCCGAGGTGGGCCCGGTGACGCACGGACAGGGCGCGGCCGTCCACCGCGACGTCGGTGGTGTGGCCCACGTGGAACCACCGCTCGGCCAGGCGGGACGCCGACACCAGCCCGGGCAGCCCCGCACTCGCCATCAGCGCCTCGACGACCGGGTCCCGCGGGCGGTCCAGCAGATGCCGGGCCGCGTCCCGCACGGCCGGCCGGCCCCTCGCGTACAGCGCGGTGAGCAGCCGGGTGTGCAGCTGCTCGGGGACGGGCGCTCCCGCGGCCAGCAGGCGCTCCGCGACGTCCTCGGCCGATCCGGCACGCGCGGTGTCCGTGCGCAGGGCCCGCAGTACGGCGCGCACCATCGCGGGATGGACGTTCCGCTCCATGTCCGCCGACGGTGCCATGGCGCGATCGTACAAGCGGCCGTCCGGGGCGGGCGGAATCGTGGCGCTATGGACATGCGGGGAGCACGTTTTCTGATCACCGGCGGTACCAGCGGCGTCGGGGCCGCGCTGGTGCGGGCCCTGGCCGGCCGGGGCGCCCGTGTGGCGATCTGCGGCCGGGACACGGCGGCGGTGGCGCGCGCCGGTGCCGGGGGTGTGCACGCGTGGAGGGCGGATCTGTCCGTGCCGGGCGAGGCCGCACGCGTCGTCGCGCTCGCGGCGGGCCGGCTCGGCGGTCTCGACGTCGTCGTCGCCAACGCCGGCGTCCAGTACCCGACGCCCCTGACGTCCGGCCCCGCGCCCGAGGTCCTGTCCCGCGCGCGGGAGGAGATCGCGGTCAACCTCACCTCGGTCGCCGAACTCGCCGCCGCGTCCTGGCCCCATCTCGGTGCCTCGCCGGCGCCCGCCGCGTTCGTCGCCGTCACCTCGGGTCTCGCGTACGCGCCCAAGCGCAGCGCCCCCGTCTACTGCGCGACCAAGGCCGGAGTGCACATCCTGCTGGAGTCCCTGCGCCACCAGGCCCGGCGGGACACCCCCGGGGTACGCGTCCAGGAGGTGGTGCTCCCGCTCGTGGACACCGGTATGACGGCGGGCCGTGAGGGACCGGCGCGGAAGCTCTCCCCGGACGCGGCGGCGGGCGCGATCCTGCGCGGGATCGACCGGGGCCGGGACGTCGTCGCCGTCGGCGCCTCCCGTGCGCTGCTCGCCCTGCTGCGGGTCGCGCCGCCGGTGGGGAAACGCATCCTGCGCGACGCCTGAACGGCGCGACGCGGCGGGGGTGGCGGGGGTGGCGCGGGACCCGGGAGCGGCCGGTCAGTCTCCCGGCCGAGCGATCCGGCCGGTTTCCGCCGGGCGGGGGAGAGGGAGTTCACCGCCGCTGCCGGGAAGTCCGCCTGCCCCGGGGTGGGTTCGGGTACCCGGCCGGTGCGGGGCCGGTTCGGGTGCGGATACCCGGCGGGTTCGGGTTCGTGGGTGCGCGGCCGGTCGGGGGTGGGGGTTTCGGGTGACGCGGCCCGCTCGGGTACGGGGGCGGGCGCCCCGGGCTCAGCCCCGGCCGATGTACGGCATCGCCGTGGCCATCACCGTCACGAACTGCACATTCGCCTCCAGCGGCAGCTCCGCCATGTGCAGCACCGTCCGCGCCACATCCGTCGCGTCCATCACCGGCTCCGCCGCGACCTCGCCGTGTGCCTGGAGGATCCCGGTCTCCATCCGCCGGGTCATCTCGGTCGCCGCGTTGCCGATGTCGATCTGGCCGCAGGCGATCCCGTACTCCCGGCCGTCGAGCGACAGCGACTTCGTCAGACCGGTGATCGCGTGCTTGGTGGAGGTGTAGGGGGCGGACCGCGGGCGCGGCGCATGGGCCGAGACCGAACCGTTGTTGATGATCCGGCCGCCCCGGGGCGACTGGTCCCTCATCGCGCGGAACGCCGCCTGCGCGCACAGGAACGCGCCCGTGAGATTGACGTCGACCACAGCACGCCACTCCTCGTACGGGATGTCCTCGAAGCGGACGCCGCCCGGGCCGGGGACCCCCGCGTTGTTGAAGAGCAGGTCGACCCGGCCGAAGTGCTCCCGGACCGCGGCGAAGAGCGAGGTCACCTGGTCCGGGGAGGTCACATCGGTGGGGACGCACAGCATCCGCCCGCCCGCCGCCGACGCCGTCTGCTCCAGCGCCTCCGCTCTGCGGCCCGCCACCGTCACGGACCAGCCCGCGTCCGCCAGGACGAGGGCGACACTCCGGCCGATGCCCGAACCGGCACCGGTCACCACCGCGACTTTTCCCCTGCTCATGCGCCGCAGCCTAGTGTGGTGACCGGGAACGTTCACCGGCCTGCGACGCCCGGCCACGGCACTTCTCCCCTCGTAGCCCTGCGGGCAGGGGTGGTGCCCCCTGCGTTGTCGGACCGCGCGAGTACGGCGCGTACGAGCTGCGGACCTCCGCCTCGCGCTGCACCGCACCGGACAGCAGATCCAGCCGTTCCACCCCCAGCCGCCGAAGGCTCAGCTCCGCCTGCTGTTTGAGGTACTCGGGGCGGCCCAGCGGCACCCACTCGGACGGCGACGGCCGCGTGACGCCCACCTTGGTGGAGATCACCAGCCCCTCCCGGTAGGGGCGAACCCCAGGCGCCGCACCGGAAGGTCCCCACCGATCGTGGTCGTCTGCGGATGCGAATGAACGCATTCTTCCTTGCTGCCCGTGGTGTCTTTCAGGGGGGCGACGGTAGGAGAACTCCCTGGCGGCACGGAGGGATCGCGTATTACTTCCGCAAGTCCGGTGCTCCGGCGCGGAATTCGCGGAACTACCTCAGCAGGTTCCGCAATTGCCCGGTCCCGGCGAACCGATTCACCGCGCGGCGGCACCGGTCGTTCGTGGCGGAGTACCCGCGGGGCTCGAAAGGGACTCGACCCCTCCGGGAGAGCTGCGAATATAGGAGACCGTTCAACGATATGGAGAGGTCATGCCGAAGCCGGACAGCGGCCCCGCGGGTGGAGAAGGACCCATAACGGCTTCGGAGCCACGGGACGCTGCGGGTGCGGGTGCGGGTGCGGGTGCGGGTGCGGGTGGGGGACGGGCGCCGGGTGCCGGCTCGTCGGCTGTTACGGCGCCGGTGGCGGCGGCCCGTCGCGTGGGACTGGTGGTCACCTTCGTACTCGGCGGCCTCACCGCGCTTCCGCCGCTCTCCATGGACATGTACCTTCCGGCGCTCCCCGCCGTCACCGAGTCGCTGGCGTCGCCCGCCGCGACGATTCAGCTCACGCTGACGGCCTGCCTCGTGGGTATGGCGCTCGGACAGCTGGTCATCGGGCCGATGAGCGACCGCTGGGGGCGCCGCCGTCCACTGCTGGCCGGGATGGCCGTCTATGTCGTCGCCACCGCGATCTGTGCCTTCGCCCCCACCACTGAACTGCTCATCGCCTTCCGTCTCGTCCAGGGACTGGCGGGCTCGGCCGGCATCGTCATCGCCCGAGCGGTCGTCCGCGATCTGTACGACGGCGTGGAGATGGCCCGGTTCTTCTCCACCCTGATGCTGATCTCCGGCGTCGCGCCGATCATCGCGCCGGTGATCGGCGCGCTGGTGCTGCGGGTGACCGACTGGCGCGGCATCTTCGCCGTGCTGACGGTCGTGGGGATCCTGCTCACGCTGGTGGTACTGCGGTGGCTGCCGGAGACGCTGGCACCGGCCCGGCGGCACGGCGGCGGGGTCGGTGAGGCCCTGCGCACGATGCGCGGTCTGCTCGCGGACCGCTTCTTCCTGGGCTACATGCTCACGGGCGGCCTCGCGTTCGCCGTGCTGTTCGCGTACATCGCCGCGTCGCCCTTTGTGGTGCAGGAGATCCACGGGGCGTCCCCGCAGGTCTTCAGCCTCCTGTTCGGCGTCAACTCCATCGGCCTCATCGCGGTCGGCCAGCTCAACGGCAAGGTGCTGGTGGGGCGGGCCAGCCTCGACAAGGTCCTCGGGCTCGGTCTGGCCGTCATCGTCCTCGCGGCGACGGCGCTGCTGCTGATGACCGCGGGGGTGTTCGGCGACGTGGGCCTGGCCGGGGTCTCGGCGGGGCTGTTCGTCCTGATGTCGGCGATGGGCCTGGTGCTGCCCAACACCAACGCGCTCGCCCTCACCCGCACCCCGCATGCGGCGGGGTCTGCGTCGGCGCTGATCGGCACCTCGTCCTTCATGATCGGCGCGGTCGCCTCCCCGCTCGTCGGTATCGCGGGCGAGACGACGGCGGTCCCCATGGCCGTGGTCCAGCTGATCTGTGCCCTGGCAGCGGCGAGCTGCTTCCTGCTCCTGCGCAGGCCGTGGAGCCGCCGGCGGGGGGTTGCGGGCTGAGGCCACTCCGGGTGGGGGAGGTGGGGAGCGCCGATCTCGGCGGTGAGCGGTGCTCGCGTTGGCGAACGCCGCTCGGCTCGACGACCTGTGCTCGCGGTTGGGAGCGGTGCTCACCGGAGCGGTGCTCGTGCGCGAGAGCAGTGCTCACATTGGTGAACACCGCTCGGCTCGACGACCTGTGCTCGCGCCGGTGAGCAGCGCTCACATTCCCGGGACCGGCCCCGCTCGGCCTAGAATCTCTCGGTGAACGCCAGTCTTCCCACCGCCGAAGCCCTGCGTGGCGCACTTGCCGCGCTGCTGGACGGATTGCCGCCCACGCAGGCCGCACAGGCCGTCGAGCGGCTGATCGTCAACTACCGCGGGGACACCCCGACCGATGCGCCCGTACTGCGGGACCGGTCCGATGTCGCCGCGTACGCCGCCTACCGGATGCCCGCGACCTTCGAGGCCGTACGGTGCGCGCTGGGCGCGCTCCGGGACGCGGCGCCCGAGTGGGTGCCGCGCACCCACACCGATGCCGGCGGTGGCACGGGCGCGGCGAGCTGGGCCGTGGCGGAGGCGTGGGAGGGTGCGGACCCGGCGCCGCTGACCACCGTTCTGGACTGGGCCGAGCCCGCGCTGGCGCTGGGCCGGGAGCTGGCGGCCGCCTCGGGAGTGCCCGCGCTCCGCGCCGCCCGCTGGCAGCGTTCTCGTATCAGCTCGGCGCTCCGGATCGAGAGCACTGATCTCGTCACGATCTCGTACGTCCTCAAGGAACTGACCGGGAACGACCGCGCCGCCTTGGTCGCCGAAGCCGCCCGTGAGGCCCGCGCCGTGGTGATCGTCGAGCCCGGCACCCCCGACGGCTACGCCCGCGTCATCGAGGCCCGCGACCGCCTCGTCGAAGCCGGTCTGACGATCGCCGCGCCCTGTCCGCACAGCGACGCCTGTCCGATCGCTCCCGGCGCCGACTGGTGCCACTTCTCGGCGCGGGTCAGCCGTTCCTCGCTGCACCGCCAGGTCAAGGGCGGGTCGCTGGCGTACGAGGACGAGAAGTTCAGCTATGTCGTGGCCACCCGTTTCCCCGTCCGGCCCGCCCCCGCGCGTATCACCCGCAAGCCGCAGATCCGCAAGGGCCTGGTCCTGCTCGACCTCTGCACCGCCGACGACGGACTGCGCCGCGAGACCGTCACCAAACGCCTGGGCCCCCTCTACAAGGCGTCCCGCGACGTCACCTGGGGCGAACAGTGGCCTCCGCCCGAGGCCCCGGCACCCGACGCCCCGCGCCCGTGACGGACAGCGTCATCGGCAGCCGTGGCCACGGCGGGTTCACCGGGGTGGTCCTGGGCTCCGTCGCGCAGCACTGCACCCAGCACGCCCCCTGCCCCGCGGTCGTCGTCCGCGGCCCCGACCACTGATCCGCCTCCCCCGTTCCCCCACCCTTCTCGTTCCCCCAAGGCCTCCTGCGCCCCGTGAGCCTGATGGGTGACGAAGGTGGCCGTGGCTGCCGAGCCTGCCTGTCCCCACCGGTTCCGGCCGCCTCCGCCCTTCCCACCCGGGTTGTGGCTGCCTCCACCGTCCCCCTCACGCCTTGTGCCTGGTGAGTGAGCCGAAGGGGGCCGTGGGTGTCGAAAGGGAGAACGCGCGGAGGCCGCGAGGAACGAGCGGTCGAGCACGATCGACCGTCGACACACACTGAAGGCCCCCGGTGGGGGTCCCCCCGGACGGAGTCTGGGGGAGAGGGAGCCACAAAACAAAGGCGCGCGTCGTTCACTGTCCGGACCACGTTCCCACGGCCCCCGGCCGAGCACGATCCATACGAACCCCTGCCTCCCGCCCGCCCGGACCCCGCCCGCCCGGCCCCCGACCCACCCACCGCCCGTCCCCCAGTCCCCGTCCGCCACCCTTCACCCCGCAGCCCCACGGAAGGCCCCCGGCAGGCGTCTCCCCCGGACGGACTCCGGGGGAGACGGACCCACGAGGCATCACAGCCCGGCCTCACAGCCCGCCGGGCCCCCGCCCGTCACTCACCTCACTCACGCAGCTCCTGAGTGCAGCACTTCACGCTGCCGCCCCCCTTCAGCAGCTCGCCCAGGTCCATCCCGATCGGCTCGTATCCGCGGTCCCGCAGTGGCTCGAACAGCCCCACGGCGGCCTGCGGCAGCAGCACATGGCGGCCGTCGCTCACCGCGTTCAGTCCGAGGGCGGACGCGGCGGCCTCCCCGGCGATCAGGGCGTCGGGGAAGAGCCGTGCCAGGACCGCGCGGCTGCCCGGGGAGAAGGCGCCTGGGTAGTACATGATCTCGTCCGCCGTGTCGTCCAGGACGCTCAGCGCCGTATCGAGGTGGTAGTAGCGCGGGTCGACCAGGTCCAGGCCGATCACGGGCCGGCCGAAGAACTCCTGTGCCTCGTCGTGGGAGAGCGGACTGGAGCGGAAGCCGCGCCCGGCCAGCACGTACGAGGAGGTGACGGCGAAGTCGCCCTCGCCCTCGTTGATGTGGACGGGCTCGTGGATCTCGGTGAATCCGGCGGCGCGGAACCACTCCAGGTGGACCGCGGCCTCGGGCTCCCGTTCGGGGAAGGCGAACCGGGCGCCCAGCACCCGGCCGTCGATGACGGTCGCGCCGTTGGCGGCGAAGACCATGTCGGGCAGGCCGGGTCGCGGCCGGAGCAGCTCGACGGTGTGGCCCAGCGCGGTGTAGCGGTCGCGCAGGTCCTCCCACTGGGTCATGGCCAGCGGCAGATCGACGGGCTTCGCCGGATCCATCCATGGGTTGATGGAGTACGTCACCTTGAAGTGCGCGGGTGGGCACATCAGAAAGCGGCGCGGCGATGCCTCACGAAGCGATGAGCGCAATGAGGGCTCCTCACATACGAGTACAGAGGGATACGCGGGTGTGCGTGCAGCCATGGTGGGGCCAAATCGGCCGTTGTGCAGGGAGGCGACGGGGGGTTCGTCGTTTTGTACGGAAGGGGGGCCGCGTTGCGTTGTGCGAAACCGTAGCCATGCCCGCGCAACAGCGGGGCGAGGGGCCTTCCGGGCGGGCGGACGCAGGAAGAGAAGTCACCGCGTTCAGTGAGACGAGACGTCTCGGAAAAGGGGTTGCCGCGCCCCCCCCTTCCATGAGACGAGACGTCTCGGCTCACCCCTTGGTAGATTGGGCGCCATGGCCGAGACCAGGACCCCCGACTCCCGCCGCCGCAGCGAACGCTCCCGGCGCGCGATCTACGAGGCCGCCCTCGCCCTCGTCACCGAAGTGGGCTACACCCGTACGACCATTGAGGGCATCGCGGCCCGCGCCGGCGTCGGCAAGCAGACGATCTACCGCTGGTGGCCGTCCAAGGCCGCCGTGCTGCTGGAGGCGTTTCTCGATCTTGCCGCACAGACCTCCGAGGGCGGGACCGAACTGCCCGACACCGGGGATCTCGCGGCCGACCTCCGGCTGGTGCTGCGTGCCACCGTCGACGAGCTGAACGACCCCGCCCACGAGGGCCCCAGCAGGGCGCTCGCCGCCGCCGGTGTGGTGGACGCGGAGGTGGGCGCGCAGTTCGTCGAGAAGCTCATGGAACCGCAGATCGAGGCGTACATCCGGCGGCTGCGCTCCGCGGAGGCCGTGGGCCAGATGCGTGCCGGGACCAACGCCCGTATCGCCGTCGAGCTGTTCATCGGGCCGCTCACCCATCGCTGGCTGCTGCGGACGCTCCCGCTGACGCACGAGTACGCCGACACTCTCGTCGAGTACGCCCTGCACGGCCTCGCGCCCCGCGCCTGACCCCGCCGGTACGCGCCCCCCGGGCCGCCCCCGGACGGGTCCCGCGCCCCTCCCGCCCTCTCCCACAAGCCCGCACGGCCTCCCGGCCCCGCCCCGCAACACCAGCCCCCACCCTGCCCCGGCACACCAGCCCTCCGCCCCGCCCTGGCCCGCGCACCCCGTGCCCCATCCCCACCCCGCGCCTGACCCCGCCCCCGCCGGTACGGGTCCCTCGGGCCGCCCCCCCCGACGGGTCCCGCGCCCCGCCCGCACCCCCCCCCGTGACTCCCCCCGGGACCCCGTTGACGCCGTCACCGTGCCCGAGTGGGCGGACCCCCAGGTCACGGGCGGTGCAGTATTCCGTACCACGTGCACCCCGGTGTCCGGAACGGGGCGATGGACCCCCCGGTTGAGGACTGTGGACACCCGGGGAGCAGGATGGTGGGACCATGGCAGTGACCGCGAGGGGCGAGCGTGATGTGTGAGGGGATAGATGGGCGACGGTAAAGGCCGCTACCGCGGCACGGAGAACAGGCTCCCCCGGGAGAACCGGCTGACCCAGTGGCTGCGCCGGCGCCCCAAGGACACCGAGCCGGACGACTCCCGCCGCGAGAATCTGCTGCTTGCCGCCGCTGCCGCGGGCCTGCCGCTCGCGCCCGCCGCGTATCCCGTCTCCTACCGCTGTTCGTGCGAGCGCATCGGGTGTCCGACGCCCGGCCGCCACCCCGTCTCCTTCGCCTGGCAGACGCAGTCCACCACCGACCCCGCCCAGATCCAGCGCTGGGCGCAGGGGCAGCCGCACGCCAATTTCATCACCGCGACCGGCATGGTCCACGATGTGCTGGACGTACCGCTGGAAGCGGGCCGCAGCGCGTTGGAACGGCTTCTGGAACGGGGCATCGACGTCGGTCCGGTCGCCGAGTCCGGCGGCGAGGGCGAGGAGGCGCGGTCGCTGTTCTTCACCGCCACCCGCGGCACGCCCGAGGACGAGGACGAGTGGTGGCCCTGTGAACTGGACTGCCATCCCGAGACCATGGACGAGCACCCCGGGCTGCGGTGGCACTGCCGCGGCAGCTACGTCCTCGTACCCCCGGCCCTGCTCCCCGGCGACCGTGACCATGTGGTCGCGTGGGTACGCGGGCCGGAGCATCCGCTGCCGGACCCGCTGACGCTCCTGGAGACCCTCACGGACGCGTGTGCCCGGTACGCCGGAGAGCACGAGCTGCTCGACCCGCACGAGGCGGCCTGGCCGCTCCACCGCTGACCCCCTGGGCCGCCTCTCCGGGGCGGCCCGCCCTCAACCGCTTGAAGTCCGCCACCCAGGCCCGCACCGAGGCCCGCACCGAGGCCCCCACCGGACCGCCGTACGCCGTCCCGGGTCCGTACGGAAAGCCGCGCGGCCGGCTGCGCAGCAAGCTGGGCGGCCCACCGAACCGGACCACCGCACCGGCCCACCGCACCGGACCACCGCACCGGCCCACCGCACCGGACCACCGCACCGGCCCACCGCACCGGCCCACCGCACCGGCCCACCGCACCGGACCACCGTCCGGTCCGGTGCGGCGTCCGGCCGGCAGCCGAACAGCCTCGGAGGCACTCCGGAAACCCTCCTCGCCGCGGGCGCCCTCGCCCGCCGGTGGGCCCGGACGCCGGTGCGCCCGGGCGGCGGTGGAGCCGGCGGTCAGCCGCCCTTCGCCGTCGTCAGACCCGCGAGGCGCCCGAGCACCTCCACCTTGCCGCCGCCCGGGCCGGACCCGCCCGCCGGCGGGACCAGGACGGCCTGGCTGGAGACCCGCTCCTTGGTGATCGTGGACGTCGCGTTCCCCGTCAGCAGCGGCCGTACATCCGGGTGGATCTTCAGCGGTACGCCCTTGGCCGCCGTCTGGCGCTCGTAGTTGCGAATCGTGAAGAAGACCAGCGCCCCGTCGTCCTCCGTGGCCAGCGCGAGCGGAGCGAAGTCGCCGGTGTCCAGGGGCTGGTCGATCCACTGGGTGGAGATGCCCGGCAGATTCGACGACTTCTTGCGGGCGTCACGCCAGCCGGAGGTGTGCGGGCCGTCCACGAACAGCTTCGGCTCACCGGTCTGCATGAACGCCGTGTACGTCTTGCCCAGTTCGCCCGGAGCGCTCACCAGCCCGGTGGCGTCCGGGGGGACCGGCTCGGCGAACCCGTCGTCGTCCGTCTCCAGTTCGGGCACCCGGTCGGCGGGCAGGACCGTCAGATACGCGGCCTTCCACACGTCCGCGGGGGCGCCGCGGAGAAAGACCAGCAGCCAGCGCTCGTTCGCACCGCCCCGGCCCGACGTGCTTCCGGGGTCCGCGTCCGCGACGAAGTACCGGGGCCAGCCGGCCTTCTTCGGGATCGTGAACTTCGCGTCCGTCAGCTCCAGCGGCACATGCCGCGGATTGCCGCCGGGAAAGTTGGTGCGGCGCGACTTCAGCCCGGCCTGGTTGATCGCGCCGAGCGCCCCCGTGACCCGGTCCGCGTCCAGCGCCGGGTCGTACGCCTTGTCGGCGGCGTTGTACGCGGCGGTGAACTCCCGGAGCGCCTCGGCCGCCTCAGCCTTCGTCGCCGCCGGGACGACCGCCCGCTCCCCGTGCACCGTCACGCACCCGCTCGCCGTCAGGGCCAGCGCCGTCATCGTCACGAGCGCCGCCACCGCGCGCCTGCGGCACAGCGGCGCCACCGCCTCCGCCGTCCGCCCCCGCGACCGGCCCCGCCGCCGGTTCAAACTTCCCACCCGTATCGGCCTTTCCATCGGTCGCCTTCTCCTTGCCCCCCACGCCCCCGACTGAACGACCGAACCCTACCGGGGCGAGGAACAGCGCGAGGGTGGGGATCAGATACAGGGACCAGACCACGACCTGGAGGACGGTCGGGTTGGGCTGGAAGTTGAGAACACCCTTCAGGAGCGTGCCGTACCAGCTGTCCGGCGGGATCGTGGTGCTGATGTCGAACGCCTTGTTCGCCAGACCACCGAGGAAACGGGCCTCCTGGAGGTCGTGGACGCCGTACGCGAGCACACCCGCGGCCACGATCACCAGCATGCCGCCGGTCCAGGTGAAGAACTTCGCCAGATTGATCCGCAGCGCGCCCCGGTAGAACAGCCAGCCGAGCACGACCGCGGTCGCGATGCCGAGCAGCACCCCCATCAGCGGCTGCCCGCTCCCGCTGTCACCCGTGGCCGCCCGTACCGACGCCCATACGAAGAGCGCGGTCTCCAGCCCCTCGCGGGCCACCGCCAGGAAGGCGGTCGCGACCAGCGCGCCCGTGCCCATCCTCAGGGCGGCGTCCAGTTTGCCGTGCAGCTCCGACCTGAGATGCCGTGCGGTGCGCCGCATCCAGAAGACCATCCAGGTCACCAGGACGACCGCGAGGATCGACAGGGTGCCGCCGAGGAGTTCCTGCGCCTCGAACGTCAGCGTCCGCGAGCCGAATTCGAGGGCGAAGCCGAAGCCGAGGGAGAGGGCGACCGCGACGCCGATACCGGTCCAGACGGGCCGGAGCGCGTCACGTCGGCCGGTCTTCACCAGATACGCGATGAGGATGCAGACGACCAGACTGGCCTCAAGACCCTCGCGCAGGCCGATCAGATAGTTGCCGAACACGGCGGGTCCTTTCTGTGGGGTGCGGGCCGCCCGTGCCGGCCGGGACCCGCCACGGGAGCGGATACGGCCACGGACCGCCACGGGAGCGGATACGGCCACGGGTGCGGGGCCGCTACGAGAACAGCGCCCGGCCCCACCAGTCGTCCCTGTCGCGGACGCCCGGCGGGATCGCGAACAGCGCCGAACCCACGTGCTGGATGTACTCGTTGAGGACATCACGCGCGGCCAGCGAACGCTGCACCGGCACGAAGCCTTTGTCGATATCACGCTGGTACGCGAGGAAAAACAGCCCGGCGTCCAGCCGGCCCAGCCCGTCCGTGCCGTCGGTGAACGAGTAGCCGCGGCGCAGCATCTTCGCCCCGCCGTTGGTGTCCGGGTGCGCGAGCCGTACGTGCGCGGTCGGCAGCATGGCCGGAAGGAACGGCTCGTCGCGCTCCTTCGCCCTGCCGACCGGGGCACCCTCGCCCTTGTCCCGGCCGAAGATGTCCTCCTGCTCCTGGAGCGAGGTGCGGTCCCAGGTCTCGATGTTCATCCGGATCCGGCGCGCGACCAGATACGAGCCGCCGGTGAGCCAGGCCGGCCCGTCGTCCGCGGCCACCCACACATGCCTGTCCAACTCGGCGGTGTCGGTGCCGGAGATGTTCCGGGTGCCGTCCTTGAAGCCCATCATGTTGCGCGGGGTCTGCTCGTCGGGGGTCGTCGACGACGTTTTGCCGAACCCGAGCTGGGACCAGCGGACCGCGACCCTGCCGAAGCCGATACGGGCCAGGTTGCGGATCGCGTGCACCGCGACCTGGGGGTCGTCGGCGCACGCCTGGACGCACAGATCGCCGCCGCTGCGGGCCGGGTCGAGACGGTCGCCGGGAAAGGTCTCCAGCTCGACGAGGGCCTTCGGTCGCCTGCCCTCCAGCCCGAAGCGGCCCCTGCCGAACAGCGACGGGCCGAACCCGACCGTCAGCGTCAGCCGCGACGGCTTGAGGCCGAGGGCCTCCCCGGTGTCGTCGGGCGGCGCTTCGGCGAGCCCGCCGAACGCGCCCCCGCCGACCGCCAGGCCCGCCGTCATCCGTTCGGCCGCGCGGGTCCACTCCCGCAGCAGCGCGACCAGTTCGGCCCGGTCCTTCGTACGGACGTCGAAGGCGGCGAAGTGCAGCCGGTCCTGTACGGCGGTGGCGACACCGGCCTGGTGGACACCGTGGAACGGCACCGCGGCACCGGCAGGGGCGGCGGTGGCGGCACCGTCGCGCCCGCCGAGCGCGGCGGCGGTCCCTCCCGCGACGGAGGCGCCTGCGACCAGCCCCGCGCCGCCCCACCCGAGCACCGCCCGCCGCGAGGGCCTGCGGCTCCGGCCGCCCGGCTCCTCACCGCGGGCGCCGCCGTCCGGGCCGTGACCGCCGTGACCGCCATCACCGCCGCCCGTGCCACCTGTACTGTCCGTACGGTCCACCTCGTCCGTACGGTTCGCGAGCTCCGTGCGGTCCGCGGGCCCTGTGGGGTTCGCGGGCTCCGTGCGGCCCGTGTTGTCCGTGCTGCGGTTCGTATCGGGCTCGGACATCTTCCGTACTCCCTACTTCACCACGGCCGCGGCCAGCTTCGACAGCGGCTCCGCGAGCGCGTTCACCGCGTCGCTCAGTTCCTTGCGCTGCGCCTTGCCGACCGTGTCGTACGAGACGAAGTCGTATGTCGTCCCGTTCGCACGGTACTTGTCCAGCAGGGTGTTCAGCGCCGTGAACTGCCGGTCCAGTTCGGCCACGAGCTTCGGGTCGTTCCTGACCGCGACGGGCTTCAGCAGCTCGTGGGACTTCTGCGCGCCCTCCACATTTGCCTTGAAGTCGACCAGGTCGGTGTGGCTGTAGCGCTCCTCCTCACCGGTGACCTTGCCGGTGGCGACCTCGTCCAGCAGTTCCTTGGCGCCGTTCGCCATGGAGGTCGGGGTGATCTCCGCCGTACCGACCTTCTTCTGCCAGTCGGTCAGATCCTTGATCAGGGTGTCGGCGAGGGCCTTCTCCTCGGGGCCGATCCTCCGGTCCTGCCACAGGGCCTTCTCCAGACGGTGCCAGCCGGTCCACTTCTGGCCCTTCTCCAGGCCGTCCTCGCGGAGGTCCACCTTCGGATCGATGTCGCCGAAGGACTCGGCGACCGGCTCGGTGCGCTCCCAGCCGATGCGGGAGGGCGCGTACGCCTTCTTCGCCGCCTCGACGTCCCCGGCCTTGACCGCGTCCGTGAACACCCTCGCCTTCGGCAGGGTCTCGTCGGCCTGCGCCTGCGCGTACTTCCGGTACGCGGCCACCGCGGCGTCCATCTCCGGGCTCCGCCGCGCCGCCTTGCCGCCCGTGACGGTGACCTTCTGCCGGATGCCGTCGCCCTTCATGCCGGGCTTGCAGGCGATCTCGTACGAGCCCGCCTTCACCTCGGCGGTGAGCCGGGCCCGGGTGCCGGGGCCGATGTTCTCGCGCTCGGTGACGATCCGGTCGTCGGGGAACAGGATGTAGACCTCGGTGACCTTGGAGCCCTTGTTCTCGATGTCCAGCTCCACATGGCCCGCCGGGAAGTCCTTCTTCGACACCTCGCAGGAGTCGTCCTCCGCGGTGACCCGTACGGCGCCGTCACCACTCTTGCCGTCGGCCTTCTCGGCGCAGCCCGTGACGGCGGTCAGGGCGACCGCCGCCGCGGCGGCGGTCAGGACGGAGAGACGGACTCGCATACGGACTCCACGGAGAAGAGAGGCGGCCCCGAGGCCGCTGCCGAAGTGGTGAGGCGGACCTAACTTAACCGAGGCTTACCTGACCGAAACCCGCCTTCGCTGTGATGTGGACCTCAAGCAACGGGCCCGGAAACAGGGGGGTCACGAGGCGCCCATGCCGCGCCCATGGCCCGGTCAAGCGGCGGTCAAAACGTCCGTTTCGGGAGGACCACGGGAGCGCCGGAGCGCGGGTGCGGGAAGACCTCGACGGGCTGCCGGTAGACCCGGCTCAGCAACTCGCCGCCGAAGACCGCCGAGGGCTCTCCCTCGGCCTCGATCCGGCCGCCGTCGAGGACGGCGACCCGGTCCGCGTACGCGGCGGCGAGCCCGAGATCGTGGAGCACGACGACGACGGCGTCCCCGCCGGCCGCGCGCGCACGGCAGATCCGGAGCACCAGTTCCTGGTGCCGCAGATCCAGCGCGGCGGTCGGCTCGTCGAGGAGCAGCAGCGCGGTCCGCTGGGCGAGTACCCGGGCCAGGGCGACCCGGGCGCGCTCGCCGCCGGACAGCGCGGAGAAGGGCCGGTCCGCGAACTCCTGCGTCTCGGTGGCGGCCAGGGCTCCGGCGACCGCCTCGTCGTCCTCCTCCTCCCGTTCGGTCCCGGACCAGGGGGCGCGCCCCATCCGTACGACCTCCTCCACCGGGAAGGGGAAGGACAGCGTGGCGGACTGGGGCAGCACGGCCCGGCGCAGGGCCAGCTCGGCCGGGGTCCAGCGCGCGGCCGGGCGGCCCGCGATCCGTACGGAACCCCCGTCGGCGGGGAGATCGGCGGAGAGCGCGGCGAACAGGGTCGACTTGCCCGCGCCGTTGGGCCCGACGAGCGCGAGCACCTCGCCGGCGCGGGCGGACAGGCCGATCCCGGCGAGGACCTCCCGGCCGCCGAGCCGGACCCGGAGCCCGTGCGCCTCGGCCAGCACCTCGCCGGGCAGCGGCCTGCCGGGCAGCTCGCGCCGGCGGATCCCGAAGAGCGTTCTCATGCCCAACCACCTTGCCTGCGACGGGTCCTGCGCAGCAGCCAGAAGAAGAAGGGGCTGCCGAAGAGGGCGGTGAGCACACCGAGCGGAAGCTCGGCGGGCTCGGCGACGGTACGGGCGGCGAGATCACCGGCCGCGAGCATCAGCGCGCCGCCCAGCGCGCTCGCCGGGACGAGGAAGCGGTGGACCGGGCCGTTCATCATGCGCAGCAGATGCGGTACGAGGAGCCCGACGAAGGTGATGATCCCGGCGACGGCGACCGCGGCGGCCGTCAGCAGCGCGACCACCAGGACGAGGACGACACGCAGCCGCTCGACGTCCACCCCCAGATGGCGGGCGGGCCGTTCGCCGAGGGCGAGGAGATCCAGCCTGCGCGCGTACAGCGGCGCGATCACCAGTCCGAGGGCGGCGCAGGGCAGCACGGCGAGCACCTTGGGCCAGGTCGCCTGGGAGAGGGAGCCGAGCTGCCAGAAGGTGATCTGGGTGATCTGCGCGTTGTCGGCGAAGAAGACGAACAGTCCGATGAGCGCCCCGGCGAACGCGTTGACGGCGATACCGGTGAGGATGAGCGTGACGACCTCCGTCTTCCCGCCCGACCGTGACATCGCGTACACCAGCAGCACGGTCGCGAGGCCGGAGACGAACGCGCAGACGGTGACGGTCCAGTTCCCGAGGAAGCTCAGCCCGAGCGCGATCGCGCAGACCGCGCCGACGGCGGCGCCCGCCGAGATCCCGATGATCCCCGGCTCGGCGAGCGGATTGCCGAAGACGCCCTGCATCAGCGCGCCCGCGCATCCCAGGGACGCCCCGACCAGCAGCGCGAGCACCACCCGGGGGAGACGTACGTTCCACAGCACGCTCTCCCCGACCCGGTCGAGCGGCTGCCCGCCGAGCCCCGTCCGGTGCTGGACGGACGCGATGACGTCACCGAGCGGGATGTCGTACGCGCCGTAGCCCGCCGAGACGAGTGAGACGGCGAGCAGCGCGCCGACGAGCGCGAGGGTGAGGAGATACGCGGTGGAGCGCGCCCGCCGGGACGGGGCGCCCTCGCCCGTGGCGACTGCCCCCGGACCCGCGGTGGCTCCCGTACCCGCACGGGTTCCGGCGCCCGCGGCGGTACGCGTACCCGTGCCGGCTCCCGTATCCGCGGCGGTACCAACGCCCGCGCGGGCTGCCGTGTCCGCGCCGGGCGGTACCGGCGCGGTGGCCTCCCGGCCCGTGGTCACCGGCCCGGCGGGAGCGGTGAGTTCCGCCGTACGGGGCCGGGCGGGGCGGTCCGCCGGGTCCGCCCCCGGCCCGGCGGCCACTGCCGCGCGCGGCGCCGCCGTACGGTCCGCTGTCTCGCCGTCCGCCGCCGCACGGTCCGCCGCCGTCCGGTCCGGTTCCGCGGCTCCGCTCGCTGGCACAGCGGCCGCTCCCGGGGCGCCGCCCGGAACGCGGTCCGGCCCCGGGGCCCCGGTCGCGCTCCCGGGGCCCGCCTCCTCAGCGGTCCCGCCGCCCCCGGCCCCTTCCGCGCTCCCACCGCCCGCAGCCGCAGCCGCAGCCGCACCCGCGCCTGCCGCCGTCGGGTCCGTGCCCGGCCCGGTCCGGGGTGTGCGGTCCCGTACCGGCTCGTCCTCGCCGGAAGGTTCCTGCGCGCGGGGGCGCACATGTGTCGCCATCGTCAGCCGCCGTTCGCGTAGAGCTGGTCCACCAGGGACTTGAGGACCTGGTCCGTACGGGGGCCGTAGTTGAGCATCACACCGTCGTCGATCGAGACGACCCTGCGGTCCATGCCCGCCGGGGTCTGGGCGACGCCGGGAATCTTCACCAGGCCGTCGATGCCGTCGACCGACTGGAGGCCCTTGGTCATCACCAGGATGGCGTCGGGCGCCGCCTTGGCGAGGGCCTCGCTGGTGATGGCGGTGAAGTCCTTCGTCAGTCCCGACTCCTTGCCCGCGTCCACCGCACCGGCCGCCTCCAGGAGGGACGCCGCACCGGATTCGCCGCCGCCGAGCAGATAGACGGAGGCCGAGCCCCGCAGATACAGGAACGCGACCCGGGGCTTCTTGCCCTCCCCGGGTTCCGGGATGTCCTTCTGGACCGCCGCGATCCGGGACTCCGTACGCTTCTTGAGCTCGTCCCCGGCCGCCCGGACACCCAGAGCCGCGGACACCGCGTCGATCCGGGTGCCCACGTCCGCCAGGCTCTTCGCCGCCTTCACGGTGACGAGCGGGACGCCCGCGTCCCGTATCTGGGCCACCGCCTCGGCGGGTCCGGTGGTGGTGTCGGCGAGGACGAGCGTCGGCTTCAGCGACAGCACGCTCTCGGCCGAGACGTCGTGTCCCCGTGTCACCACCGGGAGGTCGTCGGCCTGTTCGAAGGTCGCGGTGACATCGCGGGCCACGACCTGCCCGCCGAGGCCGAGCGTGAAGACGATCTCGCTCAGCGACCCCGACAGCGGAACGATCCGGTCCGTCGAGGTGACCGTGACCGGCTTGCCGTCCGCCGAGTCCACGGTCACCGGCAGCCGCGGCTTCGGCGCGCCCTCCAGCGGCTCGACCCGGTCCGCGGGCGCGGAACCGGAGGCGGCCGGGCCCTTCCCGCCCGGGGAGGCGGGGTCGCCGCCCCCGCAGCCGGTCGCCGCCAGGGCGAGGGCGAGCGCGGCGAGAACCCCGCGAACTGGGCGGGGCAGCAGGCGGGGTACCGGGCGGGTTCCGCACCGGGGTCGCGTCGAGCGCGTCGAGAGCACCAAGGGCCGCGAGGGCTGCGAGAGCACCGGGAGCACCGTCCTGTCGTTCTGTGGCGTGCGGTCGGGAGGTCGGGAGGGAACAGGGGCGCCCGCCGTGGGGACAGGGGCGCCGTCGTCGGGGGCGGGTCCGGCCGGAACCGGGTCGCGGGGCTACCGACCTCGGCGAACATAGCTTAGGTTAGCCTTACCTTGCTGGCCAGGCCCTTGCGCCGTGAGCCGCCTCGTCGTCGTACCCCGGGAGAGACCCATGCCGCCGTTCAGACCTGTCCGTGTGCCGGCCGTCGTGCTGCTCGCGGCCCTGCTCGGAGCGCTGCTCCCGGCCGGTGCCGCCCACGCGGCCGAGCGTACGGTCCAGGGCGGCAGGCTCGACTGGGGACTCAAGTCCTCCTTCCAGACCTATGTCACCGGGCCGATAGCCAACGGCAATTGGCGGCTCACCTCGGGCGCGGCCACCGTCGGCAACAGCCAGTTCCGCTTCCACTCGGCCAAGGGCTCGTACGACCCGGCCACCGGCGCCTTCGAGGCCCGGTTCGCGGGCGGGGTCCACTTCACCGGCCACCGCAAGCCCGACGGCACCCAGGAGCTGGACCTCGCGATCAGCCGCCCCACCGTGAAGGTCTCCGGCGGCCGGGGCACTCTCTACGCCGACATGGTCAGCAGGGCCAGGGGCACCGGAAAGGTCACCTCCTCGTCCCAGGTCCCCTTCGCGTCGCTCCAGCTCTCCGGCGTCAACATGCGGGGCGGCTCAGGACCCATCGCCCTCAACGGCATTCCCACGACGCTGACGTCGCAGGGAGCCGCCGCGTTCGCCGGGTTCTACACCGCCGGCACCCCGCTCGACCCGATCAGCCTGAGCGTCGACCTCGCCGCCGAGCGGCCCGGCCGGAGCGCCGAACCGCCGGCCGCCGGGAACGACGGGCCCGCCACGGCGGGCCGGCTCCAGGACGCCGCCGTCGACTGGGGCGTGCGCCGCACGTTCCGCGAGTACGTCACCGGCTCCATCGCCCAGGGGGAGTGGACGCTCTCGGGCGGCGCGCAGGACGGCGGAGCCGTCTTCCGCTTCCCGCAGGGCAAGGGCACCTACGACGCGAGGAGGCAGAGCCTCGACGCGGCCTTCGCCGGATCCGTCCGCTTCACCGGTGAGCGGCTCGATCTGACGCTCACCCGGGTCACCGCGAAGGTGACCGGCGGCAAGGGCACGCTCAGCGCCGATGTCGTCGGCAAGGGCACGACCAGGAAGGCCGTCCCGCTGATCACCTTCGAGGCGCGGGACTTCGCGCCGGAGAACGGGCTCGCCGCGCTCACCGAGGCCCCCGCCACCCTCACGGCGGGCGGCGCCGCGGCGTTCGGCGGCATGTACAAGGCGGGCACCGGGATGGACCCGGTCTCCCTCGCCGTGACCGTGGACAAGAAGGCGAAGCTGCCCGCCCTGCCGGACCTGGGCAGTGATGCCACGCCCGCCCCGCGCGCGACCGGGCCGACGGCTTCGGCCACGCCCGCCGCCGACGCGGTCACCGCCGCGGACTCCTCCGACTCGTCCTCCCCCACGGGGACGTACATCGCCGTGGGAGCGGGAGTGCTCCTCGCCGCGGCGATCGCCCTGTACGCCGTACGCCGTCGCCGTACGGCCGCGAACAGCTGATCCGGGAACGACGGATCCATCCCTCTAGGAGCAGACCCTCATGGCAGTACCCAGACGTCCCCTGTCGATCGCCGCCGCGGCCGCCACCGCGGTCGTGCTCGGGGCCACCGCCCTCGCCGTCCCGGCGGTCGCCTCCACCGGTGGCCCGTCCGGCGGCTCCGGGGCCGCCGAAGCCGGCCCGAGCGCGCCCCGGGCGCCCTACACACTGAAGGAGGGCACGCTGGACTGGGGCTTCAAGGAGACCTTCCGCACCTATGTGACCGGAGCCGCGAAGGGCCGGATCGAGGTCGCGGACGGAGCCCGGCAGGCCCCGGACAACGGCCCGTTCACCTTCACGGGCGGCACCGGCACGTACGACATGGGCAAGCACATCGTCGACACCGCCTTCAAGGGCAGCGTGACCTTCGTCTCCACGGCCCACGGCTACAGCGTCAAGGTCGCCGATCTGAAGCTGGTGACCGAGGGCAAGAGCGGCAGCGTCAAGGCCGATGTCACCCTCAACGGCACGACCCGCGACGACATCGACCTGGCCGTGCTGGATCTGTCGGCCACCACGCCCACCACCGGCCAGGGCGGCGCGATGGTCTTCAAGGACATCCCCGCGACGCTCACCGCCGACGGCGCCACGGCCTTCAACGGCATGTACCAGAAGGGGCAGGTCCTGGACCCGGTCACCCTCACGGTGAAGGCGGAGGCCGGAAAACCGGATCCCGAAACCCCCGAGAAGCCGGAGAAGCCCGAGAAGCCAGAAAGGCCGGAGAAGCCCGAGAAGCCGGCCGGCACGTCGGCCGGCGTCCTCGACGGCAATCTCGACTGGGGCGTCAAGCAGAGCTTCCGCGAGTACGTCACCACCGGCTTCGCCCAGGGGAAGATCGAGGTCGCGGGCGGAGCGGCCGACAACGCCGCCGGGTTCCGCTTTCCCCGGGGCAAGGGCACCTTCGACGCCGGGAAGAAGACCCTCTCGGTCTCCTTCGACGGCTCGGTCCGCTTCCTCGGCCACCTCGACAAGGGCGAGTACGTCCTCGACCTCAGGCTCAGCGACCTCAAGGTCCGGGTCGACGGCACCCGGGGCACCCTGCTCGCCGATGTCAGCACCAAGGACCAGGAGAGCCGCAAGGTCGCCACGTACAACGACCTCGGCGTCGCCTCGCTGAAGGTCCCGGCGGGCGCCCTCAAGGCCGAGAAGAAGGTCGTCACGCTGACCGACGTCCCGGCCACGCTCACGGCGGACGGCGTCAAGGCGTTCGGCGGGATGTACAAGACGGGCACGGTTCTGGACACGCTCGACGTCTCGGCGGCCCTCGACAAGAACGTCCGGCTGCCCGACGCCTCCGGAGGCAGCGGTTCCACCGGCGGCTCGGGCGGCTCGGGCGGTTCCACCGGCGGGACGGCCGGCTCCACGGGCGGGGGCGGCACCACGGGCGGCTCGGTCGGCGGTTCCGTCGGCGGCGGCGGCTCGACGGGCGGCTCCCTGGCCGCCACGGGTGCCGGTGTCCCGACGACCGCGCTGCTCGCGGCGTCGGCGGGCATCGCGGCGGCCGGCGCCGGTGTGGTCTTCGCGACCCGCCGCCGCAGGTCCGTGCAGGGCTGACGCGCACCCGCGGACGCTCTGCGGGCGGATCGACCGTACTGCGGTCCTGCGACGGGTCTGCACCGGCACCGAACACGCCGGTGCGGGCCCGTCGTTGTGGCGTGGCCGACGGTATCCGGCCGACGGGCGCGCCCGGGCCCGGCTGGTGCTTCAATGCCGGGGTGAACGAACGCCCCGCACTCGATGTGCTGAACGTCTTCTGCGGCGCCGACGGGCGGCACGGCAGCGCCCTCGGAGTCGTACGAGACCCCCGTGCCCACCCCGACCAGGAGTCCCGGCAGGCGCTCGCCGCCGAACTCGGCTTCAGCCGGACCGTCTTCGTCGACGACCCCGAGCGCGGGGTCGTCGACATCCACGCCCCCGGTCTGCGGCTCCCGTTCGCCGGGCATCCGCTGGTCGGGGCGGCCTGGCTGCTCGACCTGGAGGAGCTGAACCCCGAGGCGGGGCCGGTGTGGGCCCGCAACGACGGGGAGTTCACCTGGATCACCGCACACGCCCCCTGGGCGCCGCCGACCGTGATCGAGCAGTACGCCACCCCCGACGAGGTCGACGCGCTGCCTGTGCCGCCCCCGGGCGAGGGCCGGCTCTACGCCTGGGCGTGGGAGGACGAGGCCGCGGGCCGTGTCAGGGCGCGTGCCTTCCCCCGCCGTGACGGTCCGATCGTGGAGGAGGAGGCCACCGGCTCGGCGGCGCTGCTGCTCACCGACGGGCTGGGCCGCGCCCTGAACATCACTCAGGGCCGGGGGTCACAGATCCTGACCGCCCCCGGCCCTGACGGCGAGGTCGAGATCGGCGGACGCGTACGTCTCGCCGCCGCGGCCCCGGTGCTGGTGCCCGTGCCCCCTCCGGCCGCGGTGCCCCGGCGCAGGCTGAGCGTCGCCCAGGCACTCAAGGCGATGAGCTGACCCCGGGACCCGGACGCACCCGGACGCTCCAGGCGCCGAGCCTCGGGAGCCGCCCCCGGGGCCCGGCCGGTCGAGCCGGACCCCCGGGAGCCGGATCAGCCGAGCCGCCCCCGGGAGCCCCCGCCCCCGGACGCTCCCGGCCCGGCACCGCGCGGGGCTCTCAGGCGCTGAGCGGGAACTCCGCGCCCAGCTCGCGGAAGACGGCGCCGTTGAAGTCGAACGCGCGCCGGCACTCGTCGATGATCCGCTGCTTCTCCAGGTCGTCCGCGTCCACCGCGTCCAGCAGCTCGCGGTAACCCCGTTTGAAGGCGGCGGGGTTGGGGATCCGCTCGAAGACGTAGAACCGCACACCGTCACCCTTACGAGCGAAGCCCCAGGTCTTCTCCGCCTTGTCGCGGATGATCTGGCCGCCGGAGAGATCGCCGAGATAGCGGGTGTAGTGGTGTGCCACATACCCGGCGGGCCAGGTCCGCGCGCACTCCCCGACCCGCGCGGCGTACGCGGTGGTCGCGGCCAGCGGGCTCAGCGAGTCGCGCCAGCCGTCGCCCCGCAGATGCGCGAGATCGCGCTCCAGCTCGGCGGTGCGCATCAGCTCCGGCCGGATGAAAGGCCCGGCGACCGGGTCGTCCTCCAGCCGCTGCGCGGCCTCCTCCAGCGCCCGGTACACGAACCACAGCTGTTCGGTGTAGCGCGCGTACGCCTCGACGCCGAGCCGGCCGCCGAGCAGATGGCCCATGAAGGGGGAGGTCTCCGCTTCGGTGTGCTGCTCGTGCGACGCGACACGGATCAGGGTGGAGAAGGGGGTGGCGTCCAAGGCGGACCTCCAGGGAACGGAAGGACGAGGAGCGGACGGCAGCGGCGCATGACTGTTGCCAACACCGATTCTTCCTACTTAGGCTTACCTAAGTCAATACGTTCCCGACGGGCTGTCGGTAAAACCTCCGGGGCCCCTGGGGTCTCAGGGCAGCGTGAGGATCTCCGCTCCGGTGTCCGTGACCACCAGGGTGTGCTCGAACTGGGCCGTCCGCTTCCGGTCCTTGGTCACCACCGTCCAGCCGTCGTCCCACATGTCGTACTCGTACGTCCCGAGGGTCAGCATCGGCTCGATCGTGAAGGTCATGCCCGGCTGGATGACGGTCGTCGCGTGCTCGGCGTCGTAGTGCGGGACGATCAGCCCCGAGTGGAACGAGGAATTGATCCCGTGCCCCGTGAAGTCCCGCACCACGCCGTAGCCGAACCGCTTGGCGTACGACTCGATGACCCGCCCGATCACATTGATCTGCCGGCCCGGCTTGACGGCCTTGATCGCCCGGTTGAGCGACTCCCGCGTCCGCTCCACCAGCAGCCGGGACTCCTCGTCCACGTCGCCGCAGAGATACGTGGCGTTGTTGTCCCCGTGGACGCCGCCGATGTACGCGGTCACGTCGAGGTTCACGATGTCCCCGTCGCGCAGCACCGTGGAGTCGGGAATGCCGTGGCAGATGACCTCATTGACCGAGGCGCACAGCGACTTGGGGAACCCCCGGTAGCCCAGGGTGGACGGGTAGGCTCCGTGATCGCACATGAACTCGTGTGCGATCCGGTCCAGTTCGTCCGTGGTCACCCCCGGGGAGACGTGCTTCGCGGCCTCCTCCATCGCCTGCGCGGCGATACGGCCCGCGACGCGCATGCGCTCGACGGTCTCGGAGTCCTGCACCTCGGGCCCGGTGTACGGGGCCGGTGCGGGCTTCCCGACGTACTCGGGACGCGTGATGGAGGCGGGAACGGAGCGGATGGGAGAGAGCTCCCCGGGTACGAGCAGCGACTGGCCAGACATGCCAGCGAGTCTAACCAGCGTGTGTGGGGCAAGCTGGATCGAGAGGAAGGGAGCCGAGATGGCCCTGTTCAAGCGGCGCACGGCCGGCAAGCCGGGCGAGTGGTACTACTGCCTCAAGCACCAGAAGGTCGAAGAGGGCCCCGAGTGCCCGGCCCAGGACCGTTTCGGCCCCTACGGGAGCCCCGAGGAGGCGGCCCACGCCATGGAGACCGCACGCGAGCGCAACCTGGAGTGGGAGAACGACCCGAAGTGGCACGACAAGGGCGACCGGGGCCAAGCGCCCTAGGACCCGCGGCGCCGCGCCGAGGGGGCCGGGCCGCCCGGTCCTCACAGCGGGGCCGCGGCCTCCTTCTCGGCACGGCGGCGCAGGGCGTCCTCGTCGGTCGTGGCGTCGTAGCGGACCAGCCGGGGGAGCGCCGCCGCGAGCAGCCCCACCGCGGCGACACACACCAGGCCGCCGCTCCAGACGGCCGGGCGGGTCCCCGTCCAGCCGGCCATCGCCCCCGCGCGGACCTGCCCCAGCTGGGGGCCCACGCTGTAGGAGAGCACCTCGATCCCGGCCAGGCGGCCCCGCAGCTCGTCCGGGATCGTCTGGTTCCAGATCGTCGAACGGCCCAGACCGCTCACGGTGTCGCCCGCCCCCGCGAGCGCCAGACAGGCCAGCACCAGCCATACGTCGCCGAGCAGCCCCGCGCCCGCGATCGCCACGCCCCAGACCGCCGCGCCGCCGATCACCAGCAGCCCGTGCCGCCGGATCCGCGAGGTCCAGCCACTGGTCAGGCTCAGCGCCACGGAACCGGCCGCGATCGCCGCGTACATCAGGCCCAGCGACCACTCGGCGTTCAGATCGTCCGCCAGAAAGGCGAAGATCGCGGTCGGGAAGGCGATGACCATGGCCGCCAGGTCGATCGCGTACGTCCCCAGCAGCACCGGCCGCGACCAGGCGTAACGCGCGCCCTCCGCGATGCCCCGCAGCGACGGCTTCGGGGCACCCTTCGCCGGCGGGGCCGGAGCCAGCCGCAGACACAGCAGGACGGACACGGTGAACCCGGCGATCGTGATCGCGTACGCCGGCGCATGGCCGAAGTACGCCACCACCAGGCCCGCCGCCGAGGGGCCCGCGATGCCGCCGATCTGCCAGCGCAGGGTGTTCAGGGCCGCCGCCGCGGTCAGCTCGTCGTGCGGCACGATCCGGGCGATCAGCGAGTCCAGCGCCGGGCGCTGGAGTCCGGCCAGCGCGGAGACGCCCGCGGCGACCACGTACAGGGGCCACAGCATCGGCCGGGGCAGCAGCGCGTTCACCAGCAGGACGAGCGCCAGCGCCCCGAGTCCCGCCTCCGTCCACAGAATCAGCCTCCGGCGGTCCGCCGCGTCCGCGAGCGCGCCCCCGTACAGCCCGAAGACGATCAGCGGCACCAGCTCCACCGCGCCCATCGCGCCGACGGCGAACGGGGACCCGGTCAGGTCCTTGATCTGGAGCGGCAGCGCGATCATCGCCATGAAGCCGCCGAAATAGGTGATCAGGCCCTGGACCCACAGCAGCCGGAAATCGCGGGAGGAACGCCACGGCGAGAGGTCGGGGAGGATCGCGGACAGCTTGGACGTCACAACGGGCCATGGTCGGTGCCCGCCGCCGTCGGCGGCAACCGGATTTCACACGGCCCGCGGCCCGGCGTCCCGGGTCACCCGGCCGGTGCGCCGGGCCTCGGTCACCCGGCGGGCGCGCCGGGCGTCGGACACCCGGCGGGCGCGGCGGAACGCACCCTCGCCACCCGGCCGGTGCGCCGGGCCCTCCGGGGCACCCGGCCCGTACGCGACGCCCCCGTCACCACCTCGCCGGCGGCGGGGACGTCAGCTGGTCCACCAGACGGGAGAGCCGGTCCTTGAAATGCCGCCGCCCCCGGGGCGCGGGCAGGCCGTTCTCCCCGGCCGCCGCGCTCACCAGGTGCTGCACGGTGTCCAGGTCGATCTCGTCGGTGCCGGCCGCCACCGTCAGCGTCTCGTGCGCGAGCGCGTGCACCTCGCCGTCGCCGCCGTCCAGCGCCAGCACGGTCGCGCCCGCGCGGCGCGCGTCGTGGACCCGCTCCAGCAGGGCCGTGTCCGGCCGCTCCGGGGCCACCATCAGCAGCGTCTCGCCCCGGCCCGCCGCCTCCAGCCTGCCGAGGCCCACCGCGAGGTGCGAGGGGTCCCCGGGGCGCGCCCGGTGGCGTACGAGGGTGGGGGTCAGCTCCGGGCGGCCCGACCAGGCGGCCTCGTCCACGAGATGCGCGGCCAGATGCCAGGGCTCGTACTCCCGCGTTCCCACCAGCAGCAGCCCGCCGCCCTGCGGCACCACGGACGAGCGCAGCACGCCCGCGAACCGGCGGGCCGCGGCGGGCCAGTGCGTCGTGGCGAGGACTTCGCGCAGCAGCGCGACGCGTAGGGCATCCATGGCCCCGCATCCTGCACCAACCGGGGGCGGCGCGAGGGCGGGATGTCCCGTGCTCACCCGTTCGGGAACCTCGTCCCGTCCTGCCGCGGGCCCGATCCCCACCAGTAGGGTCGGTTCATGACTTCCTCAGACAACACGACCGCGAAGCCCGCGGCGAAGGATCCCTGGGACCTGCCGGATGTGTCCGGCCTGGTGGTCGGGGTGCTCGGTGGTACGGGAGATCAGGGGCGTGGTCTCGCCTACCGGCTGGCCCGGGCGGGGCAGAAGGTGATCATCGGGTCGCGGGCGGCCGAGCGTGCCCGGGCCGCCGCTGATGAGCTGGGCCTCGGCGTCGAGGGCGCGGACAACGCGGAGTGCGCGCGCCGCAGTGATGTGGTGATCGTGGCCGTGCCGTGGGACGGGCACGCCGGGACGCTGGAGTCACTGCGGGAGGAGTTGGCCGGCAAGCTCGTCGTCGACTGCGTCAACCCGCTCGGCTTCGACAAGCAGGGCGCGTACGCGCTCAAGCCCGAGGAGGGCTCGGCCGCCCAGCAGGCCGCCGCTCTGCTGCCCGGCTCGCGGGTCACGGCCGCCTTCCACCATCTGTCGGCCGTTCTGCTCCAGGACGAGTCCCTCGACGAGATCGACACCGATGTGATGGTGCTGGGCGAGTCCCGTGCGGACACCGATGTCGTCCAGGCGCTGGCGGGACGTATCCCGGGTATGCGGGGGGTCTTCGCGGGCCGGCTGCGCAACGCGCATCAGGTCGAGTCGCTGGTGGCGAATCTGATCTCGGTGAACCGCCGCTACAAGGCCCACGCGGGCCTGCGCGTCACCGACGTGTAGACGGCGAGGGGGCATGGGGGACACTGGGCGGGACGTACCGACATCCCCGACAGGAGCCCGACCCCATGTCCCGCCTCGCTCTCTCCTCGCTCATCGTCTGTGCGCTCGCCGTCGTCGCCGCGGTGGTCTCCTTCACCCAGGGCATGTGGATCGGGATCGTCTGGGTGCTGCTCGCCGGGCTGTCGTCCAACATGGCCTGGTACTACGTCCGCCGGGCGAAGGCGGAGCGCCGCTCGGCGGCCGGCTGACGCCCGGCGGTCCGGGTCGTCCGCCGTCACCCGTTGACGTACGACGCGCAGATCTCGTTCTCACCCGTCCAGAAGCGGTAGTACTCATAGCCGCAGCGCGACTCCAGATCGCCGACGCCGAGCCCGCGCAGAATCGTGTCGACCAGGTCGAAGAACGCGTTGTTCACCTCGGGCACGAAGAACAGCAGCGCGAAGACGGCCAGCAGTCCGTACGGCGCGACGGGCTCGATCCGGCGGCGGATCCCGTACGACAGCCAGGGCTCGACCACGCCGTAGCCGTCGAGCCCCGGGACCGGCAGCGAGTTCAGGATCGCCGCGCTGACCTGGAGCAGCGCCAGGAAGCCGAGCGCGTAGCGGAAGATCACGGGGACGCCGTCCAGCGCGCCCAGCCAGAACGGCGCGGTGCACACCACCGCGAACAGGACGTTCGTCAGCGGGCCCGCGGCCGAGATCAGGCTGTGCTTCCAGCGCCCGTGGATCCGGCCCCGCTCGATGAAGACCGCGCCGCCCGGCAGACCGATACCGCCCATGATCACGAACAGCACCGGGAGACCGATGCTGAGCAGGGGGTGCGCGTAGACGAGGGGGTTGAGCGTCAGATAGCCCTTCGTGCCGACCGAGATGTCGCCGCCGTGGAGCGCGGTGCGCGCGTGCGCGTACTCGTGCAGACAGAGCGAGACGATCCACGCGGAGGTGACGAAGAGGAAGACGGCGACCCCGGCGGCCGTGGCGAAGTCCGTCCACACCGCCCAGCCGGTGACCGCCATCACGGCGACGATCCCTATGAAGACCGGGCTGATGCCCCGGCCGCCGTGGCGGGTGGTGGAGGTGGTCATGGGAGCGGCTCCTGGGAGGTTGTGATGTGCGGACCGACCGTACCGGTAGACGGGAGCAGAACGTCCGGGGGGTTCCTGCCGGTTCCTGCCGGTCCGGACGTCCTGGAACGTCTCCCCGGGACGTCACGGGCCCGCGGGCGGCCTCCCGTGCCCGCCGGACCGCGGTGCGGTGCGCGCCGTCCCGGCCACTCCTCCCGGGGCCCGGCCCGCCACCCGGCGGCAGCGGTGACAATGAGCGGGTGCACTATCGCGTACTCGGCACCACCCAGGCCCTCCGCGCCGACGGCACTCCCGCCGCCGTCGGCGGCGCGCGGCTGCGCGCGCTGCTGGCCGTCCTGGCACTGCGTGCCGGGCGCGCGGTGCCGGTCGGGGCGCTCGTCGACGAGGTGTGGGGCGGCGATCCGCCCGCCGACGCTTCGGGCGCGCTCCAGGCGCTGGTCGGACGGCTGCGGCGGGCCGTCGGGCCCGGCGCGGTGCTCTCGGTGGACGGCGGCTACCGCCTGGACGCGGACCCGGACGCCGTGGACCTCCACCGCTTCACACGGCTCGCGGGGGAGGGGACGCGTGCCCTGGAGGAGGGCGACCCGGCCAAGGCCGTGACCCTTCTGGAGGACGCGCTCGCGCTCTGGCAGGGCCCGCCGCTCGCCGACCTCCCCCACAGCACCGCGGAGACGGCCCGGCTGGAGGTACGGCACCTGGAGGCCCGCCGGGCGAGGCTCGGCGCGCTGCTCGGCCTCGGCCGGGCGGACGAGGCGCTGCCCGAACTGGCCGCGCTGTGCCACGCGTTCCCGATCGACGAACCGCTCCAGGCGCTGCGCGTACGGGCCCTGCGCGACACGGGCCGCCCGGCGGAGGCGCTGGCCGCGTACGAGGAGGTCCGGCGTGAGCTGTCCTCCCGTCTCGGCACGGACCCGGGCCCGCGGCTGCGGGCCCTGCACCGGGAGCTGCTCTCCCCGGCCGAACCCGCCGGGCCCGCCGGTCCGGCGCGGACCGCCCGCCCGGCCGCGCGTCCGGGCGGACACCCGGCCCCCGACGGCCCCTCGGGCCCGGCGCAGGGCCGGAACACCGCTGTCGAGGCGCCACCCCGAGCGGGACCGCACCCGCCGGGGACCACGCCCCCCGCCTCGCCCACGGCCCCCGCCCCGCATCCGGCCGACGCCCCGCCTGCGCCGCCCGCCCCGGAACCGCACGCGGACGCCCGGACCCCCGCCGGATACGGCCCGGGGCATCCCCTCGCGGCCGTGTCCGCGCCGGCGGCCGCACGGCGGGAGGGGGCCACGGCTCCCGGCCGCACGGTGGCGGCGGCGCCGCCACCGGCCGGCAACCTCCGGGCCCGGCTCACCTCCTTCGTGGGCCGTGGCGAGGACATCGCCGCCATCCGCGGCGACCTCGGCCGGGCGCGGCTGGTCACCCTGATGGGCCCCGGGGGCGCGGGGAAGACCCGGCTGTCGCAGGAGGCCGCCGAGCGGGTCGCGGGCGACCACCCCGACGGGGTGTGGCTGGCCGAACTCGCCCCGGTGGACGATCCGGCGACCGTGCCCGAGGCCGTGCTCACCGCGCTCGGCGCGCGGCAGACCGTGCTCCGCGGGGCCGGGACGGAGGAGATCCGGGCCGGGGAGCGCGCCGGGGACGACTCTCTGACGCGTCTGACCGAGCACTGCGCCCGCCGCCGGATGCTCCTGCTGCTCGACAACTGCGAACACGTGGTCGAGGCGGCCGCGGTGCTCGCCGAGCGGCTGCTGGAGAGCTGCCCGGGGCTGACCGTGCTCGCCACCAGCCGCGAACCCCTGGGCGTGCCGGGCGAGGTGGTCCGGCAGGTCGACCCGCTGCCCGACCCCATGGCGCTGCGGCTGCTCGCGGACCGGGGCGCCGCCGCCCGGCCCGGGTTCCGGGTCGACGGCGACCGGGAGGCCGCCGAGGAGATCTGCCGGCGGCTCGACGGGCTGCCGCTCGCCATCGAACTCGCCGCCGCCCGGCTGCGGATGCTCACCCCGCGCCAGATCGCGGACCGGCTCGACGACCGGTTCCGGCTGCTGACCAGCGGCAGCCGTACCGTACTGCCCCGCCAGCAGACGCTCCGCGCCGTCGTCGACTGGTCCTGGGAGCTGCTCCAGAAGCCCGAACGGGCCGTCCTGCGGCGGCTGTCCGTCTTCGCGGGCGGCTGTGACCTCGCCGCGGCCGAGGCCGTCTGCCCGGACACGGAGCACGGCGCGCCGGACGTCGCCGCCGTGCTCGGCTCCCTGATCGACAAGTCGCTCGTCGTCGCCGTTCCGGCGGCGGACGGCGGTATGCGCTACCGCCTCCTCGAAACCGTCGCCGAGTACGCCGCCGGGCGGCTGGACGAGGCCGCCGAGCGGGCCGCCGTGGAGCGCCGCCACCTCACGTACTACCGGGAGCTGGCGCGTACGACGGACCCGCTGCTGCGCGGCGCCGGACAGGGCGCCGCCATCGCGCTGATCCAGCGGGAGTACGAGAATCTGCGGACCGCGCTGCGCCGGGCCACCGCCGCCCGTGACGAGCAGGAGTCGCTGTCCCTGGTGCTGTCGCTGGCCTGGTACTGGCAGATGCGCGATCTGCGTACGGAGGCCCGGCACTGGGCCGAGACGGTGCGCGCGCTCGGCCCGGATCCGTTCGCGCCGCCCGCCACCCCGGCGCCCCCGGTCTTCGAACGGTTCACGGACGCCCCGCCGCCCATGGGTCCCGAACTGCTGGCGGAGGCCCGCCGCGCCAATGAACTGGTCCGCCTGGCCTGTATGAACCACGTCGGCGACGAGTGGACGACGCCCTCCGTCCTGGAGCGGCTGCGGGTGATCTCCCGCACCTACCGCGCCGGGCTGCCGCAGACCTGCCGCTTCCCCGGGGCGCTGTGGTTCTTCGCCGTCCTGCTGACCGAGGACGTGGGCGCGCTGCGCACCCTCCTCGACGGCACCGTCGACGCCTGCCGCTCGTACGGATACGAGTGGGAACTCGCCTCGGCGCTCCAGTCCCGGGCCAATGTCCTCGCCAACCGCTCCCGCTGGGCCGGGGACGCGGTGACCGACGCGCAGGAGTCGCTGGAGATCTTCGTCCGCCTCGGTGACTCCTGGGGCGCGGCCGAGGCCCTGTCCGCACGGGCCGAGGCACAGGAGCGGCGCGGTGAGTACGCCGCCGCCGCGCGGGACTACACCGCCGCCGTCGAGCACGCCGAACGGATCGGTGCCCGCGCCCAGGTGGCCGTCCTGCACGCCCGGCTCGGCGGTGTGCTGATGGAGACGGGCGACGGGGAGCGCGGGGAGGCGATCGTCCGTGAGGTGATCGCCGGGCAGGACGGGGCGTTGAGCGAGGCGGCGGCCTACTCCCGGCTGCTGCTCGCGCTGTGGCTCGGCCGCACCGGCCGCAGCGCCCAGGCCCGGGCCGAACTGCTGCTGTTGCTGGACCACTTCCGGTCGCACACGATGGCGCTCTTCGAGGGCATGGTGACCGGCTGTCTCAGCCGGCTGGACTTCACCGACGGACGGTACGAGGACGCGCTGCGCCGGGTGGAGTCGGCGCTGCCCCGGGCCCGGAACCCGCTGGGCATGATGGTCGCGCCGCAGCTGGTGGCGTTGCACCTGATCACCGGCGCCGGGGCGCTGGCCGGGGGATGGCCGGAGCGGGCGGCGGACGCGGCCCGGGTGATGGGGGCCGCCGACGCCCAGTTGCCGCCCGGCCACTTCTCGTCCCCGTACGAGAGGGAGCACCGGGAACAGGTCGAGGCGACCGTACGGGCCGCGCTCGGGGACGCCGCCTACGAGGCCGCGTACGCGGCGGGCGCCGGCCTGTCCGTCGACGAGGCCGGCGCCCTCGTCGGCGTCCCCGCGGCCCTCAGGTCTTCCGGCGGAACCGGGCGACCGCCAGCGGCGCCGTGACGGCGGTGATCAGCGCGGCCCAGCCCAGGGTCATCCAGACGGAGTCGCCGAAGCTGCCGCCGTTGATCAGGGCCCGGGCCGCGTCCGCGAGATTGGACAGCGGGTTGTACTCGGTGAAGGTCTCCAGCCAGTCGGGCATCGTCGACGGCGGGGCGAAGATCGAGGAGCCGAACTGCAGGGGCATCAGTACGATCATCGCCATTCCCTGGACGGCCTGAGCGGTCGGCAGGCTGAGACCCAGCAGGATGAAGATCCACATCAGCGAGGCGCCGAAGACCATGGACAGGCCCATCGCCGCCAGCAGCTCCAGCGGGGACGTCCTGATCTCCAGGCCGAGCAGGAAGCCCATCCCGAGCAGTACGGTCATCGCGACCAGCATCCGGCCGACCTCGACGACGATCTTCGCGACGAGCACGGAGGACCGGGCGATCGGCATCGCCCGGAAGCGGTCCATCACGCCCTTCTTGAGGTCGTCGTTGACGCCCGTTCCGACGGCCATCGCGATGTTCACGCCCATCATCGCCATCAGGCCGGGGATGACGTAGTTGACGTACGCGTCCTGGTTGCCCTTGCCGGAGATCGCGCCGCCGAAGACGTACACGAACAGCAGGGTGAAGATGACCGGCATCAGCAGGACGTCGAACATCGACTCCGGGTCCTGTTTGATCTGGAGGAGGTTGCGGCGGACCAGCGCGCCGATGTGGCGCAGGTTGGCCCGCGGCCCGATCCGGCCCTCGCCGGCCGGTCCGTCGCTCCCGGACGGGAGGGGCCCGTGGGCGGGTGCGGTGGCGGTGCTGTTCATGCGGCGGCCTCCTCGGGGACCTGGCGGTACAGGGACGCCTTTTCGCCGGTGACGGCCAGGAACACCTCGTCCAGGCTGGGCAGATGGGTGTCGATGTGCGCGATGCCGAAGCCGTGCGAGGCCATCAGGCCGATGACGGCGGTCAGTTGCCCGTCGGCGAGGACGGGGACGTTCAGACCGCCCTCGTCGGGCACGGCCGTCGCGCCGTCGATCCCGCCGAGACCGGACTCGGCGAGCGCCTTCGCCATCGCGGGCAGCTGTGCCGGATCGCTCGGCCGGATCCGGAGCGTACGGCCGCCGACCCTGGCCTTCAGCTCGTCCACCCGGCCGTTGGCGATGACCTTGCCCCGGTCGACGACGGTCAGTTCGTGCGCGAGCCGTTCGGCCTCCTCCATGTACTGGGTGGTGAGCAGTACGGTCGTGCCCTCCGTGACCATCCGCTGCACCTCGTCCCAGACCTCGTTGCGGGTGCGGGGGTCGAGGCCCGTCGTCGGCTCGTCCAGATAGAGCACGGCGGGCTCCCCGATCATCGAGGCGGCGAGGTCGAGCCGGCGGCGCATCCCGCCGGAGTACTGCATCACGGGGCGCTTCGCCGCGTCCGTGAGCGAGAAGCGCTCCAGCAGTTCGCCGGTGCGGCGGCGGGCGTCCTTCCGCGGCAGATCGAGCAGCCGCCCGATCATGTAGAGGTTCTCCCGGCCGGACAGCTTCTCGTCGACGGAGGCGTACTGCCCGGTGAGCCCGATGACCCTGCGCAGGGCCCGGGGCCGGCGCACCACGTCGTACCCGGCGACGACGGCGGTCCCGGAGTCGGGGACGACGAGGGTGGAGAGGCAGCGTACGAGAGTGGTCTTCCCGGCGCCGTTGGGGCCGAGCACACCGAGGACGGTTCCCTCGCGGACATCGAGGTCCACACCGTCCAGGGCCCTGGTCTCCCCGTAGTGCTTGACCAGCCCTCTCACCTCGACGGCGCGGCCGGAGCCGCCGCTCGGGTTCTTGTCGGTTCGGTTCATGCGGTCAACGATGCGGGCTCGTACCGACACGTCACCGACAGGCCACCGACAAGCCGCCGACACGGGTCCGGCACGCCGACAGCCCGCCGGCGGGGGAAGTTCGGCGGGCTGTCGTCCGTGCCGGGAGTGGCACATGGGGCGGTGCGGGCAGCGGCTCCCGGCGGTGCGGAGCCGGTCAGTGGAAGGTGTGCTCCTCCTGCGGGAACGCGCCGCCGACGACATCGTCCGCGAACGCCTTCGCCGCGTCGCCCAGCGTCCGGCGCAGATCGGCGTACTGCTTGGTGAAGCGCGGCACCTTGCCTCCGGTGAGCCCCGCCATGTCGGTCCAGACGAGGACCTGGGCGTCCGTGCCGGGGCCCGCGCCGATGCCGATGGTCGGGATCCGCAGCGAACGGGTGACCTCGGCGGCCAGCTCGGCCGGCACCAGTTCGAGGACGACGGCGAACGCGCCCGCCTCCTGGGCGACCTTCGCGTCGCGCAGCAGTTCCTCGGCGGCCTCCTCGCCGCGGCCCTGCACCCGGTACCCCATGGTGTTCACGGACTGCGGGGTCAGGCCCAGGTGCGCCATGACGGGGATGCCGGCCTGCGCGATCAGCTCGGTCTGCGGCAGGGAGCGCCGCCCGCCCTCCAGCTTGACGGCGCCCACCCCGGCCTCCTTGACCAGCCGGGTCGCGTTGCGCAGGGCCTGGACCGGGCCCTCCTGGTACGAGCCGAACGGCAGGTCGCCGACGATGAGCGCGCGGCTGGTGCCCCGTACGACGGCCGCGGACAGCATGGTCATGTGGTCCATGGTGACCGGCACGGTGGTGTCGTAGCCGAGATGGGTGTTGCCCATGGAGTCGCCGACGAGCATCACCGGAATCCCGGCCTCGTCGAACACGGACGCGGTCATCGCGTCGTAGGCGGTCAGCATGGGCCACTTCTCACCGCGCTCCTTGGCGGCGGCGATGTCGTGGACGGTGATGCGGCGAGTGCCCTTCCCGCCGTACAGCGCACTGCTGCTGTCGGCGGACTTGCGGGCAGCCTGAAGCGTCATGGCCAACGGCTCCTTGTGTCATCTCGAGGCGCCCTCACGGCGTCCCCGGACCGCCTCCATGGTGGCACTTCGTGCCGCATCGGGCTAGAGGTGCTCCGCCGGTAAAGAATTCATATACGAGACGGTCTCGTATCGAAATAGGGTTACGCTGATGCGCATGTCGACTCCTTCCGCCGCCGGCCCGCCGCCTGTACACCGGGTGCCCGAAGCCGTCCACCGCCGCCGCTGGGCCATCCTCACCGTGCTGATGTTCAGCGTGCTCATCGTGGTCCTGGACAACTCGATCCTGAACGTGGCGGTGAAGACCATCGCCAGCCCCGCGCCCACCGGCGTCGGGGCCACCCAGGGCGAGCTGGAGTGGGCGATCAACTCCTACACGCTCGTCTTCGCCGGACTCCTGTTCACCGCCGGCCTGCTCGGCGACCGCGTGGGCCGCAAGAAGGTCCTGCTCTTCGGGATCCTGGTCTTCGGTATCGGCTCGGGGCTCGCCGCGCTCTCCGGCACACCGGGTGAACTCATCGCCTGGCGCGCCGTCATGGGCTTCGGCGCCGCCTTCGTGATGCCCGCCACCCTCGCCGTGCTGATGAACGTCTTCGAGCGCGAGGAGCAGCCCAAGGCCATCGGCATCTGGGCGGGCAGCGTCGGCCTCGGCATCGCGATCGGCCCGATCGCCGGCGGGGTGCTCCTGGAGCACTTCTGGTGGGGCTCGATCTTCCTCGTCAACGTGCCGGTCGTCGTCATCGCGCTGATCGCGATGGCCGTCCTCGTGCCCGAGTCCAAGGACCCGGAGCCCGGCCGGATCGACCCCGTCGGGGTGCTGCTCTCCATCGTGGGCCTGGTCCTGCTGGTGTACGGCATCATCCGCGGCGGCGAACTCGCCGACTTCACCGCGGCCTCCTCGCTGCTGCCGATGCTCGGCGGCCTCGTCCTCCTCGTCGTGTTCGTGCTGCACGAGAAGCGCAGCGACCACCCCGCCATCGACATCGCGCACTTCAGGAAGCCCGCCTTCTCGGCCGCCGTCGCCGCCATCGCCCTGCTCTTCTTCGCCCTGATGGGCGTGACCTTCTTCTCCGCCTTCTACCTCCAGAGCGTGCGCGGCTACAGCGCGCTGGAGTCGGGGCTGCTCATCCTGCCGCTCGCCGTGGCCCAGATGGTGTTCGCGCCGCGCGCCCGTCTGGTCGCCGAACGCTTCGGGAACCGCGCGGTCTGCACGGGCGGCATGCTGCTGGTCGCCGCCGGACTCGCGGCCTTCGTCTTCTTCGACGCCTCGACCCCGCTGTGGGTGCTGGAGCTGGCCCTCTTCGCGCAGGGCGTCGGCATGGCGCACGTCACGCCGCCCGTCACCGTCGCCGTGATGCAGGCCCTGCCCCGCGAGAAGGCGGGCTCCGGCTCGGCGATCAACAACACCTTCCGCCAGGTCGGCGGAGCGCTGGGTATCGCCGTACTCGGCTCGGTGCTCTCCACGCGCTACCGCGGCGAGATGGAAGGGCATCTGGAGCATCTGCCCCACGAGGCGCGCGAGGCGGCCGGAGAGTCCATCGAGGGCACCCTCGCGGTCGCCGGGAAGCTCGGCCCTCAGGGCAGGGAGCTCATCGGCCCGGCGAACGACGCGTTCCTCAGCGCGATGCATCTGACCGCGATCGGCTCGGCCGCGGTCGCGCTGATCGGGGCGCTGGTCGTCGGTCTGTTCCTGCCGGGCAGGTCCGCCGCGCCGCCGGTGCCGCCCCAGCCCGCCGAGCGGCGGCCCGAGCCGGAGAAGGAGGGGGCGGCCGGACGCTGACCCCCGGCCCCGCCCCGCGCCGAGGCCTCGACAGGCCCGGGTGCGCCGGGCAGCCCGGGGCAGCCGGGGAATCGGAGAGAATCGGAGGCGACGGCGGTGTCGGCGAGAGGCGGAGTGGACGTGCCCCTGCACGAGCAGCACGACGAGCGGGGGAGCGGCGACGGTGCCGCCCCCGGCCCCGCGCCCCGCGCCCCGGCCGGTCCGCGCCCCGACCCCGACCCCGCACCCGCTGCCGGGGCGGGAGCCGGGGCGGGGGAGACGGCGGGAACCGGGTCCGCCGCTTGTGCCGACGCCGCACCAGCGTCCGATTCCGGCTGCTGCGGTGGCGCGCGGCCGGGCGCGGCCCGCCGGGGCCGCCCCCGCAGCGAGGCCGCCGAGCGCTCCATCATCGGGACCGTGGTGCGCCTTCTGGAGGAGGGCGTCCCGCTCTCCGAACTCTCCATCGAGCGCATCGCCCGTACCGCGGGCGTGGGCAAGGCCACCATCTACCGCCGCTGGGAGGGCAAGGAGGCGCTCTTCGTCGACGTCGTCCGCTCCATCGAGCCCGTGGACGCGCCGCTGCCCGGCACCAGTGTCCGCGACGACCTGGTCGCGATGATCGAGTCCCTGCGCCGGCGCGGTCTCGCCAAGCGCTCGTCGACGCTGCTCCTCAGCATCTTCGCGCAGATGCAGGCGTATCCCCAGTTGTGGGACATGTACAACCGTGTCTCCGTCACCCCGCGGCGCACGCTGCTGCGGGAGATCCTGCGGCGCGGTGTCGAGAACGGCGAGATCCGCGCGGACCTCGACCCCGATCTGCTGAACGACCTCTTCGTGGGGCCTATGCTCGTACGCACCGTGCTGTACCCGGCGAGCACTCCCGCCGAGGGCAGCGCGGAACGGATCGTCGACGCGGTGCTTTCGGGCGTACGACCCCGGAAGTGACAGAGACGGGCGTGCGGCGGCGGGGGGACACGCCCGGACCCGCACCCCGCCCGAAGTGTGCGGGTTCTGTCACAGCGTCCCCACCTGGCCGAATATCAGGAACTCCGTACGCCACACGGCTCGTCATCCGGACAGACGGCCGCTCGCGGGCGGCAGGGCACGTACCGTCATCGCCTAGTGTCGACGTCCAGGCTGGTGTGTGACGGCGCAACGCAGTGAGGACAGCTCCATGGTGCAGGCGTACAAGACGGAGACGGGGAACGGCGGCCCGGGGGACCGGCACTCCGGGTCCCGGTTCCGCGGCCTGCTGGACCGATGGCGCGGCGGCCGGGACATCTGGCGGCGGGGACTCCTCCTCGCCTCCTTCGCGGTGCTGATCGCCCTTCTGATGATCTTTCACGCGCAGTTGCCCAACCGCATCGGGAACCTCGGCAGCCTGTCCGAGACGTTTCTGCCCTGGCTGGGTGTGGTGTTCGTACCGCTGCTGCTCGCCGCGGCGCTCTGGAGGCGTTCGGCCACCGCGCTGATCGCCCTGCTGCTTCCGGCCGTCGTGTGGTTCAACCTGTTCGGCGGACTGCTCACGGACAAGTCGTCGGGCGGTGGCGATCTGACGGTCGCCACGCACAACGTCAACGCGGACAATCCCGACCCGGAGGGCACGGCCAGGGAGGTCGCCGCCTCCGGCGCGGATGTGCTGGCCCTTCAGGAACTGCCCCACGGCCAGGTCTCCACCTATGAGCGGGCGCTCGCGGCCGGCTACAAGTACCACTCGGTGCAGGGCACGGTCGGCCTGTGGAGCAAGTATCCGATGTCCGACACCCGGCCCGTCGAGATCCGGATGGGCTGGACCCGTGCGATGCGCTCCACCGTCAGCACCCCGCAGGGCGAGGTCGCCGTGTACGTCGCCCATATGCCGTCCGTACGGGTCAAGATGCGTGCGGGCTTCACCGCCAACCAGCGCGACGACAGCGCGGACGCGCTCGGAGAGGCCATCGCCCACGAGCCGGTCGGCAGGGTGGTGCTGCTGGGCGATCTCAACGGCACGATGAACGACCGCGCGCTGAACGCCATCACCTCCCAGATGCGGTCGACCCAGGGCGCGGCGGGCGACGGCTTCGGCTTCAGCTGGCCGGCGTCGTTCCCCATGGCCCGGATCGACCAGATCCTGGTGAAGGGCGTCGAGCCGGTGTCCTCGTGGACGCTCCCGCGGACCGACAGCGACCATCTGCCGATCGCGGCGGGCATCGAGCTGTGACGGCGCCCCGGAGTAAAACCCCGGAACCCTGAGCCGGAACCCGGAACCCTGAGCAGGACCCCGGACCGGGCGCCGGCGTCGGCACCCGCACCGGAACCCGCCCCCGGGCTCAGCCGGCCGTCGTCTCCCGCCAGCGGTTGGTGATCGGCAGCCGGCGGTCCTTGCCGAAGCCCTTCGCCGAGATCTTGGTGCCCGGCGGGTACTGCCGCCGCTTGTACTCGGCGGTGTCCACCATCCGCAGGGTCCTCGCGACCAGTTCCTCGTCGAACCCGGCGGCCACGATCGCCTCCCTGCCCCGGTCGCGGTCCACGTACAGCTCCAGGATCCGGTCCAGGACGCCGTAGTCCGGCAGCGAGTCCGTGTCGACCTGCCCGGGGCGCAGCTCCGCGCTCGGCGGCTTGGTGATCGACGCCTCCGGGATCGGCGGCACCTGCCCGCGCTCCTCTGCGGCCCGGTTGCGCCACTTCGCCAGCCGGAAGACCGTCGTCTTGTAGACGTCCTTGATGGGCCCGTACGCGCCGACGGAGTCGCCGTACAGCGTCGAGTACCCCACCGCCAGCTCGGACTTGTTGCCCGGCGCGAGCACGATGTGCCCCTCCTGGTTGGAGAGGGCCATCAGCGTCGTGCCGCGCAGCCGCGACTGGAGGTTCTCCTCGGAGAGTCCGGTCAGCGCGAGGGAGTCCATGTAGGCGTCGAACATCGGCCCGATGGGGACGGTACGGAACCGGAGGCCGGTGCGGCGGGCCAGTTCGGCGGCGTCGTCCTTGGAGTGCTCGGAGGAGTACTTCGACGGCATGGAGACCCCGTACACGTTCCGCGCGCCGAGCGCGTCGCAGGCGAGCGCGGCGACCAGCGCGGAGTCGATGCCGCCGGAGAGGCCGATCAGTACCGAGCCGAATCCGTTCTTCGCGGCGTAGGCGCGCAGGCCCACGACGAGCGCGGAGTACACCTCCTCGTCGTCGTCCAGTCGTTCGGCGTAGCCGCCCGTCAGCTCGGCCTCGTACGCCGGGAGCGGATCCGGTGAGATGACGACGTGGTCGACGCGCAGCCCGTCGTCGACCACTCCCGTCGGGATCGCGCCCGCGGCAGGGAGGTCCAGATCGAGGACGACGCTGCCCTCGGAGAACTGCGGGGCGCGGGCGATGACGTCGCCCGCCGCGTCGACGACGATGGAGTCGCCGTCGAAGACCAGCTCGTCCTGGCCGCCGATCATCGCGCAGTACGCCGTGACGCACCCGGCCTCCTGGGCGCGCTTGCGCACCAGCTCCAGCCGGGTGTCGTCCTTGTTCTGCTCGTAGGGGGAGGCGTTGATCGAGATCAGCAGCCCCGCCCCGGCGGACCGGGCCGCGGGCACCCGGCCGCCGTCCTGCCACAGGTCCTCGCAGATCGCGAGCGCCACATCGATCCCGTGCACCCGGATCACGGGCATCGTGTCGCCGGGCACGAAGTAGCGGAACTCGTCGAAGACGCCGTAGTTCGGCAGATGGTGTTTGGCGAACGTCAGCACCACCTCGCCGCCGTGCAGTACGGCGGCGGCGTTGCGCGGCGCGCCCGCCGGCTGGCCGTACTTCGGCTGTGCGGTCTCCGAGCGGTCCAGATAGCCGACGATCACGGGCAGCCGCCCGAACCCCTCCTCGTCCAGCCGCGCGGCGAGGGCCCGCAGGGCGGACCGGGACGCGTCCACGAAGGACGACCGCAGGGCCAGATCCTCCACGGGATAGCCGGTGAGCACCATCTCCGGGAAGGCGACGAGGTGCGCCCCCTGCTCGGCGGAGTGCCGGGTCCAGTGCACGATCGCCTCGGTGTTCGCGGCGAGATCGCCGACGGTCGAGTCGATCTGATTCAGGGCGAGGCGTAGTTGAGGCACGCGGCCCAGTGTAATCGTCTTTCTGACGCGATATGCGGGGCGGGAGGTGTGGGACGCCCCACGCGGGGCGCCCCGGCCCCCTGCTACTTGAGGTAACCCAGCACGGTCATCATCCCGGCCTCCGCGTGGTACACGTTGTGGCAGTGGATCATCCACAGCCCCGGGTTGTCGGCGTCGAAGTCGGCGGTCAGCGTGCCGTTCGGCAGCACGACCGCGGTGTCCTTGCGCGGTCCGCCCGCCCGGTTCGCGAGGCCGAAGGTGTGCCCGTGCAGATGCAGCGGGTGCCACATCTGCGTCGGGTTGCTGAAGACCAGCCGCACCCGCTCGCCCGCGCGGACCGCGTGACGGACGTCCGGCGTGTACGGCTTGCCGTCGAAGGCCCAGTCGTACTTCTCCATCCCGCCGGACAGCGCGATCCTGATCGTGCGGTCCGGCTTGCGGGAGGGCAGCGCCACGGACGCGTCGGCGCGCAGCCCGTCCGCCGTCAGCACCCGCCGGGTCAGCTCCTTCGGCCGTACGGACGCGCCGGGCGCGGTGCCGCCGCCGGTACGCAGGAGGGCGAGCGCGGTCGCGTCCTTGCCCTCCGCGAGCGCGACGAGCGGAAAGACCCCGTCACCCGCCGTCACCAGGACGTCGTACCGCTCGCCCATGCCGATCAGCAGTGCGTCCGTCTTCGTGTGCGCGACCGGGAATCCGTCCGTGTGGGTGACGGTCATCTCGTGGCCGCCGAGCGCGACCCGGAAGGCCGTGTCCCCGCCCGCGTTGACGATCCGCAGCCGGATCCGCTCACCGGGCTTCGCGCCGAAGACGACGGGCGCCTGCGGGGTCCTTCCGTTGACGAGGTAGTGCGGATAGGCCACATCCCCGGCGTCCCCGCCCAGCAGATCGCTCTTGGCGCCCATCATCATCCGGGACGGCCCGCCGGGGTCCGGCGACTCGGTGGTCATCGCGCCCATGTCGTGCCCCTCGTGCCCGCCTCCGGACATGCCCTTGCGCAGTTCGCCGAGGACCGCGTCCGGGGTGGAGCCGTCGACGCCGTCGACCCAGTCGTCGAGGACGATCACCCACTCCTTGTCGTACGTCAGAGGCTCCCTCGGGTCCTCCACGATCAGGGGCGCGTACAGGCCCCGGTCCTGCTGGACCCCCGAGTGCGGGTGGAACCAGTAGGTCCCCGGGTGCGGGACGGCGAAGCGGTACTCGAACGTCGCTCCCGGCTTGACCGGCTTCTGGGTGAGATCCGGGACGCCGTCCATGTCGTTGCGCAGGGCGAGCCCGTGCCAGTGCAGGGACGTCGACTGGGGGAGGTTGTTGGCGAGGGTGAGCGCGAGGGTGTCACCGGCGGTGACCCGCACCTCCTGGCCGGGCAGCCGGTCCCCGTACGCCCAGGACCGGACCGTGAGCCCGCCCCCGAGGTCGAGCGGGGTCGCCACGGCGGTGAGCCTCACCTTCCGCACGGGGCCCTTCCCCCGCTTGGCCTCCGCGTCGAGGACCTCCTTGCCTCCGGGCTCGACGAAGCCCTTGGCGCCGGGCGCCGTGCCGCCCGGCGCTTTGCCGCCGTGTCCTTCGTGCCCGCCGCCGTTCCCGCCTCCGGAACAGGCGGCGAGGACGCCCGTCCCGGCCGCGGCGAGTGATGCTCCGAGCAGGGAACGGCGCGTGATGTACGTACTCATGACTGGTCCACCTCGTGACGATGTCGGTGTGTGCCTGGGGATCGGACGCGTCGCGCGTTCCTAGATCCGCAGCACCGACAACCGCGCGAGGCGTATCCGGGGAGGGGGCGCTCCGGCCCACGGGATCTCCCGCCGCGTGCCCGTGAGCAGACGGGCCGGGCCGGCCCACCGCCCGAACCACCCGGCCGCGACGGCGAGTACCGCGACACCCCAGGCCCCGAGCACGGCCAGACAGACCAGGGCCGGATCCATGGAGCCGTGCCGGGGGCCGGACGGGCCGAGCGACGCGGTGGCGGTGGATTCGCCGTGCGCCGCGGCCCGGTGACGGTCCGGGCCGGGCGCCGCGCGCTCGGCATGCGCCCCGCCCGGCGCGGCCCGCACTCCCGCGGCCCGCACTCCCGCGGCCCGCACTCCCGCGACCCGCACGCCTGCGGCCTCCGTGACCGGGTGATGCCCGGCCGGGAGACGGGTGGAGGGGTGCGGGGCCTGGGGATGCGCGGCCTGGACGGGCGCGGCCCGCTCCCGGGGGGCCGCCTCGGCCGCGGCCTCCCGGGCGCCGTGGTGCGGTGTGCCGACGGCCTCCCCGGCGGCGACCGCGACGGGCGCCGGCGGCATCCCGTGCGAGGAGGAGGGATGGCCCATCGTGTGCATCGTGGCGATGCCGAACAGCAGCGCGAGGAACAGCAGAAGCTGTCCGCTGCGCGAGCCGGGGGCGATCACCATGATCCGTATACTACCCCTCCCGGGTATGCGGGCCCGGGAGAATCAGCCATCGGTGAGTGATCATGGACGGATGAACGCCGTCCTGATAGCCCTCGGCGCGCTCGCCTACACGGCCTGGCTGCTCGAAGTCGTCGTGTCGACCGGCCTCGATCCCGTACAGACCTACGTCAGCGAACTCGCCGCCGCCGACCAGCCGCTGGGGGGACTCTTCCGCGCCACGGACCTCACCGCCGGGGTGCTCGTCCTCGCCGGGGCCGTCTGGGCACTGACCCGTACACCCCGCAGGCCGTGGGCGCTCGTCGGCTGGGGCGGCGTCACCCTCTTCGGCGCGGCGACCGCCGTCGACTCACGGCTGCCGCTGAGCTGCGCGCCGACCGCCGACCCCGAGTGCGCCGCCCGCGAGACCGCCGGGCTCGTGCCCGCCACGCACACGGCTCACGCCGTCAGCTCCTCCCTCGCGATGACCGGCGCGCTCATCGGGATCACCGGACTCACCGTCGCCGCGCGACGGTACGGCTGGTGGCCGGAACTCGCCCGTTTCGGACCGGTGCTCGTGGTGCTGGAACTTCTCGCCACCGTATGGACCCTGTCCGCCGTCGCCGCCTTCGAAGCGGGGCACGGCACCTGGTCGCTCGGTGCAGGGCAGCGGCTCCAGGTGCTGTTCGTGGCAGTCTGGCTGGGACTGCTCGCGCTCTCCATGGCGCGGGAACGAAGTCGGCCACGGCCGGCCGGAGACGGGGCGTTGTGATGTTCGTACAGGTCGCAGGCGTTGCGCACCATGTGGTCGTCGAGGGCAGCGGGCCGGTCTGCGTGCTCAGCGCCGGGCTGGGGCTCAGCTGGTTCGACTGGGACCCGGTCGTCCCCCTGCTCGCACCTCACCGCACCGTCGTGCGCTTCGACCGCCCGGGGCACGGGCTCAGCGCCCCGGCCGCGGTGCGCCCCACCGCCGCCGGGGAGGCCCACCGCATCGCCGCCCTGCTGGACGCGCTCGGCGCCGCCGGGCCCGCCACGGTCGTGGCGCACTCGATCGCCGGGTTCCACGCGGAAGCCTTCGCCCGGCTGCATCCCTCCCGTACCGCCGCCGTCGTCCTCGTCGACTCCAGCGTCGAGGAGCGGGCCCGGCCGCCCGCCGCGCCCGCCTTCCGCGACGCGGCCGGCCGGGTCACGGGCGGCGGGCTGGGCGCGGCGGGACTCCCCGCGGCCCTCGGGCCCCTGGCCCGGCGCGCGCTGGTCCGCCTCTCCCGTACCGGCGGCGGGGACCCGGCCCCCGCCGATCTCGTACGCCGTGTCTACGCGACCTCGCGGGTGCTGCGGGGCGCGCTCCTGGAGAACGTCCACTACCGCGCCGTGGCCGCCGAACTCCTCGCGCTGCGTGCGCAGCACGCCCTGCCGGACGGCGTACCGGTGACCGTGCTCGCCGCGACGGCGGGCGGACGCCGCTGGACGGCGCGCCAGCGCGAACTGGCCCTGCTGCTGGGCGCCCGCTTCCGCGAGATCGCCCCGGCCGGGCATCTGCTGATGCTGGACCGCCCCGACGCGGTGGCCCGGGCGGTCCTCGACGGCGCGGCCCCCGGCGCCACGGGCCGGGAGCCGTAGCCCCGCGCCCGGACGTCGGGGCAGGCGGTACGGGACGATCAGGCGGGCACCGGCGGAGACACCGGAAGCCGTACCGGACCCCGCACGGAGCCTCGCGGCGCGGACGCCGGGCATGCCGCGGTGACGGAAGCAGCGGAGGCGCCGGACATGCCGTGGGTTGCGGAAGCACCGGAAGTGCTGGGGCGGCGCGAGTGCCTCGGAGCCGGGGGGCCGGGCGGGATGCCGAGGGCCTGCCCGGGCGGGCCGGGGCGTCAGCCTCTCGCGTAGACCCGTTCCATCCACGACGCGAGCTGCTCGTCGGACAGATGCTGCGCGAGATCGGCCTCGCTGATCATGCCGACCAGCCGCTTGTTCTCGATCACGGGCAGCCGCCGGATCTGGTGGACCTCCATCTCCTGGAGCACGTCGTCCACCCCCGAGCCCGCCTCGATCCAGCGCGGGGTGCCCTTGGCCATCTCGCCCGCGGTGGTCTGCGCCGGGTCGTGGCCCATGGCGACACAGCCGATGACGATGTCGCGGTCGGTGAGGATGCCGCAGAGGCGTTCTTCGGCGTCGGCGATGGGCAGCGCGCCGACGTTCAGCTCGCGCATCAGCTGCGCGGCACGGTCGAGTGTCTCGTGGGCGGGGATCCACTGGGCCCCGGTGTGCATGATGTCCTTGGCGGTGGTCATGTGCGTCCTCCTGGAACCTGGAGCCTGGATCGGCTGACGGTCCGAGCGCATTCATCGTCGTTCGGCCGTTCGGCGTACGCGACCGCTGTAGGCCAAACGGGTGAACGGTGACGTCGCCACCCGGCGCCGCCGCGCCCCCGGTCGACCGGTCCCCGCCGGTGCCACCAGGGCCGTCTCGGAGAGCCGTGGAGACCCTGACGGGCCCGACGGCATGGCGCACTTCCGCGGCCCCGGGTCCGGGACGGGCGCGGGGAGGGCCCCTGGGCGGGCTGCTGCCCCAGGGGGAGTCCGCGGTCGTCCGCGGGGCGAAGCCGTCCCTCGCCGGGCCGCCGCAGGAGACCGCCCCGGGCCGCACCGCGGACCCCCGACCGGCCGGCGCGCCCGGGGCACGCCGCCGCTCGCGGGCGTCCGTCCCCGGATCACCCGGCGCCTCTCCGGGGCGGACGGGTGGGGCGCCGGGGGAGTGAGCGCGCGACCCGTCCGCCGGACCCCGACGGCCCGGCGGACGGCGCCGGAGCGGTCACCGCGCTAGGGCGTGTATCGAAAGTCCCGCCTGGCCTGCGACGCCCAGCACGCACACTCGCTGCGTTGTCGGAATCACCCAAGTACGTCC
>NZ_JBIALS010000037.1:0-77026 GCF_042873655.1 Streptomyces sp. NPDC004609
ATCGGACTGGACTGGGTCCTCGACGCCGTGGCCGCCAAACTCACCCGACCGCCGACGTGACGCTCAGCCCCTGCCGAATGTCAGCGAGGTCAGGGCCGGTGGCCATGGGCCGTGCGGGCTTGCGCCGCCACCACGAGTCTTGCCGAAGGCCCCTCGCCTCGCCTCAGCAGTGAAGAGACACGGCCCGGCGACGGAGCATCGCGGCGGACTGTGTCATCACTCGGCCGTGGCATGCATGGGGCTGGGTGTGCTGGAGGGGACGAAGCCGTCACAAGTACACGGCTTCGCGGTCGACTGGCGGGACGACCAGGGTGAACATCGGCTGCCATTGGCGGATGCGGTCTCGGTGCCGTTCGAGGCCGGGCGGCCGGTCCGCGGCTGCGCTGCTCGGTGATCCGATCGCGGTGTTGGCGACGGTGTTCCACCTGCTCTGGCCGGGACAGCTGACAGCGGATCTGTCGCGACCCCTGTCGGATGCCACGCCGGTGTCGCGGGCGGAGGCTCGGTGAGCGGGCGCCCAGGGGCACGGGCGGCGTTGAGGGTCGGGGATCGGGTGCGCGGCAGAACTGACACAGCGCAGCTCAGAGATACCTCACTGGGAACGCACACCCCGGCGCCGGACCCCGCTCCCCGGCACGGCCCGATCCGAGTGGAAGGCCCTGGCTAGTCCGTGGCGGCGGGTTCCGGCAGGACACCCGGGCGCATAGCGGGGACGGACGGATGTCGTCGTTCCTCGTGCCCGCCCAGCGCCGCGAGGATCAGGGTCACGGTGACCGATCCGGCCGCCATCAGCGTCATCGCCGTGGCCGGGGAGGTCAGTTGAGCCAGCGTGCCCGCGAGGACGGCGCCGACGCCTTGCAGGGCGGCCATGCCGGTGGCGTGCAGTCCGAGGGCTTGGCCCGCGAGGTCGTCGGGGGTGAGGGACATCAGGCGTTCCTGGAGGACCAGGCTCGCGGCGAAGCCGGCGGAGGCGACGGTGACGGCCACGGCCGACAGCGTCACTCCCGGCCGCAGGACGAAGAACAGGTAGGGAACCGCCAGCAGCAGGCGCAGCGGGGTCGCGAGACGGGGGCGTACTGCGGCCGGTACCAGCCGGCCCACCGCCATGTCGCCCGCGAACATGCCCAGCGCCCCGCACGCGTACAGCGTGCCGGCGGCCGCGGGCGCGTAGGAGACGTAGAGCGAATCGCCGCCGACCACCAGGCCGTTGGGGACCCACAGGCCCAGGTACGTCAGGCGGCGGCGACGTGAGGACCACAGGAGGGCGTTGGTGCGCCAGGTCGCCGAGACGGACGGGCGGCCGGAGGAGCGCGGTGGGCGGGCCGTGAGGCCCAGGCGGGTGACGAGGGCCGACAGCAGATACAGCACCGCCGCGAGGAGCAGACACGTCTGTGGGGAGAGGAATGCCAGCAGTGCGCCGCCCGTCGCGAAACCGGCCATCTGCATCAGGCCCCAGAGCATGTTGTACACCGAACGCCCCAGGACGTAGCCGTCCTTGGACAGGATCTCGTTCAGCAGTCCCCCGTTCACTCCCCCGCCCAGCGAGGCGACCAGGCCCTGGAGGAGTACGACGCCGAAGACCGCCCAAAGCGGCAGGCCGGGCAGTGCCAGCACCGCCGTCGTGGCCGCGAAGGCGAGGGCGAGGGCGGACAGGATCGCGCGCGGCGGCAGGCGGTCGGCGCCCGAGAGCAGGAACGCGCCCCCCAGCAACTGCGCCAGCTGCGGGCCGAACATGCTCACCGCGGACAGGAACGGGGAGCCGGTGGCCCGGAAGACCAGGGTGCCGAGGGCCAGGCCGCCGATCGTGTGGGCAGCGGCGGAAGTACCGAAGGAGAGCAGGAACGGGGTGAACTCCGGGGTGCGGAACAGGGAGCGGTAGCTGGGCATGCGTCGAAGTCTCGGAGCGGCCGGGGACCGTGTTTACTGTTTCGCCGACACGCGAAAGGTCGTACGCATGGGCTTGTGGCAGATCGGCACCGACACCCTCGCCCGCAGCCGGTTCGCGCTCTCGCCGTTCGCCGAGACCTTCGCCAGCCTGCAACTGCTGCACGCGGGGACCGGCGCCCATCCCGGCGAGAATGCCTGGCTGCGCGCGCACCTGCCCGGCTACCACGCGCGCCTCGCGGCCGACCCGGTGGCCGCGCCGCTCGTGCGAGCGGCGATCGGCACGTCCTGGATCGCCGACTTCTTCTGCCCCACCTCGTGCGTCGGGGAGAGCTTCGAGGAGACCGTGGCCCGGGTACGGGCGGCCGGGACCGGGGAGGCACGGGCCGACCTCCGCGTGTCCCTCCGGGGCCCGCTCCCCGCCGCCCTGGAGCGGGACGACCTTCCCGAGCGGGCGACCGCGCTCCTGACCTACGTCTGGGAGGAGACCGTACGGCCGTACTGGGAGCGCAGGCGGCGCATCCTGGAGGCCGACATGGTCGCGCGGACCGCGCGGGTGAACCAGGGCGGCTGGGCGGCCGCGCTGGACTCGCTGAAGCCGGGGACGACGCGGTGGCTCGGGGAGAGCCGGTTCCAGGTCAACCCGAACGCGTATCCGCCGCGGGAGATCGCCGCCGGGGCCGAGCTGCTGTTCATGCCGGTCACACCGAGGACCGGTTGGGTGTCGTGGGAGGGACGGGAGCGGTACGCCGTCGTCTACCCGTGTCTCGGGGTGCTCGCCGACGACCACGGCCGGCGGCCCGTCCCGTCCGGGCTCGGGGCGCTCATCGGGACCGCGCGGGCCGGATTGCTGGTGCTGCTCGGGACTCCCATGAGTACGACGCAGCTGGTCGCCGTGACCGGGCAGGGGCTGGGGTCGGTGGGGCGGCATCTGCGGGTGCTGCGGGACGCGGGGCTGGTGGAGCGGCGGCGGGCCGGGCGGTCGGTGCTGTACGTGCGAACGGCGGCCGGGGAGGTCCTCATGGAGGCGTCGGGGGCCGGTACCGGTGGCCGGGAGCCGGACCGGGCATCCACCGGCCGGCCCGGCGACAGTGCTCAGCAGTCCAGAAACTCCCTGGTCAGGAGGCATGGTTGACGACAACTGGCTCGCGGCTTCCCGGACGGAACGGGCGCGACGGGTGCCGCTCCGCCGGATCGGGGCGGTGGCGGGCGGGCGGTGCCGTGCGATGCTGGTGCACGTGATGCTGGAGGACCTGGTACGGCTGCGGCGCGCGCGGGACACGATGGACCGCGACTACGCGCGGCGGCTGGACGTTCCGGCACTGGCCCGCGTCGCACTCATGTCACCCGGGCACTTCTCCCGCAGCTTCCGCGCCGCCTTCGGCGAGACGCCGTACAACTACCTGATGACCCGCCGTGTCGAGCGGGCGAAGGCGCTGCTGCGGCGGGGCGACCTGAGCGTGACGGAAGTCTGCTTCGAGGTCGGATGCACCTCGCTCGGGTCGTTCAGCTCACGCTTCACCGAGCTGGTCGGCGAGACCCCGAGCGCGTACCGGGCCCGCCGCCACGAGGCCGGCGCCGCGATTCCGGCGTGCGTCGCCAAGACCTTCACCCGGCCGGTCAGAAGGAACGGCGAGCGGGTCGGGAACGGCCGGCCGGTCGCGAACAGCACGTCGGTCGCCAACAGCGAGCCGGTCACGGACTGCGAGCCGGTCACGATCGGAGAAGCGGAACCCGACGCCGCGCCGTAGCGTCGACGGCATGGACATCACGCTCTCACAGTGCTTCATCGCCGTCGACGACCATGACAAGGCGCTCGCCTTCTACCGCGACACCCTCGGTCTGGAGGTGCGCAACGACGTCGCGTTCGAGGGGATGCGCTGGGTGACCGTCGGGTCGCCCGAGCAGCCGGGCGTGGAGATCGTCCTCGAACCGCCGCTCGCCGACCCCAACGCCTCGCCGGCCGACAAGCAGGCCATGGCGGAGCTGCTGGCCAAGGGCATGCTGCGCGGCGTGATCTTCTCCACCGGCGACTGTGACGCCACCTTCGAACGTATCCGGGCCGCCGGCGGCGAAGTGCTGCAGGAGCCGATCGACCAGCCCTACGGCGTCCGCGACTGCGCCTTCCGCGACCCGGCCGGCAACATGCTCAGGTTCACCCAGCGCCGTACCGGCTGATCACTTCGAGGGCCGGACGGACTCCGGACGCGGCCGCGGAGCCGTGCCGTCCCGCACTGCCGGGACAGCACGGCTCCGTGCTGCTGCGGGCCCAGTCCGGGGTCGGTGGCGCGACAGCGGGGGAAGGCCGAGATACCGGCGGCACGGGGTTGGCGGTACGCCAGGTGGAGGACATGCCACCGGGCGCCACCCGCCGGGCCCGCTCCACCCGCAGCCGGGCGGTGAGGATCACGCGGTGATCGCGCGACGCCCGGGAGATACGCCGAGGGCTGCCGCGCCCCGCGACTCCCGCCCCGGCCGCGTGCCGTCCGGCACCTGAGCGCTGTCCGATATACCTGACCGCCGACCGACGCCCGCCTGGCGACCAAGCGACCGCCCCCCGGCCGACAAGCGACCCGCGCGCGGGCCCGAGGCCGGTGCGGCCGGCCCAACCCGCCGCCCCTGCGGCTCGCATGCCCGCCGTCCGGCGCCCGCCTCCCCACAGCCCGCACGCCCGCCGCCCGCCACCCTGCGGCTCGCACGCCCGCACGTCCCCCGCCCGCCACCGTCCGGTTTCCGGTGCCCTTGGCCTGACATACGGCGCTGGAGGGCCGGCACCGTCGACGGCCGCGAAGTCGGCTCGATGCACTGTGGTCCCATTTCGGGGTGCCGGAGCACTGAGTCACCCGGCCATTTCGAGGGCCTTCTGACGCCGTCTCCTCCCAAACGTGCATTTCTGGCCAAGGTGCGTCACGTTGACGAGAGATCGCCATGTCGACACGCCGACGGGCATCCCGGACCGACCCCGCCCTCATGCCCCTCTTGATGCAGAAGTATCCGTTTTTACTCTGACTTACCCCCCACTTGCCTGCTGAGTGTGTCGGATGTCTCACCCGCTGTAATCCCGGCACGCCAGCCCCGGGAGCATCAGCGCCCCGATCACCCGCGGACCGCGGCGCGTCATGTTCCAGCCAACCTCACTCAGGGCGCCCCACCAGGGGTTTTGCCCGAAGAGTCCCTGCGGAACCCCGCGGACCGACCGATCGATTCCGGTCATCACAGATGCCGCCGCGCCCGACGTACGGGAGAGTGCCGGGCGACGGTGTGGCGAGAAGCCCCTGTTGGACGGCTTATGACCCATGAGTACTATGCGGCGTAGTTGATCAATACACGACACCCCCCGCGCATGTCCGTACACATAGTGGTCAATTCCGCAGAGAGGTGATCAAGGGTGGGGCCCCAGCTCATCGTTCCGCCGATCTACTCCCCGATATCTCCGGCGATCCACCCGAGCCATGCCGATATCGACGCCCAGACAGCAACCTGGGCGGAGACCTTCGGCATCGGCTCCCCGGAACTGCGCAGCCGACTCGTCCGTCACGACATCGGTACGTTCTCGGCCAGAATCCTTCCGGAGGGCCGCGAGGAAGTCGTCTCCCTCCTCGCCGACTTCATCCTCTGGCTCTTCGGTGTCGACGACGGCTACTGCGAGGAGAGCGACCTGGGCCATCGCCCCGGTGATCTCGCAGGCGTGCTCCACCGCCTGCTGCGGGTCGCCCAGAACCCCGACAGCCCGTTCCTGCTGACCGACCCGCTGGCCAACGGACTGCGGGACCTGCGGGCCCGTATCGCCCGCTACGGCACGCACGGGCAGTCCGCCCGGTGGGTCGACGCCCTGCGGGAGTACTTCTTCTCCGTCGCCTGGGAGGCCGACCACCGTCGCGCGGGGACGGTGCCCGACCTCAACGACTACACGCTCATGCGCCTGTACGACGGTGCCACCACCGTCGTCCTCCCGATGCTGGAGATGGCGCACGACTACGAACTCCAGCCGCACGAGCGCGATCATCCCGCCACCCGCGCGGCGGGCGAGATGGCGTCGTTCATCATCGTGTGGGACAACGACATCTTCTCCCACCACAAGGAGAGGACGAGCCGGGGCTACTACCTCAACGCCCTGCGGGTACTCGAACACCACGAGGGCCTCACCACCGATGAGGCGCTCGCCACCGTCATCGCCCAGCGCGACCGGGTGATGTGCCTCTTCCTGCGGCTGCAGGAGATGCTGGACGTCACCGGCAGCCCGCAGCTGCGCCGGTATCTGGCGAGCCTGTCCCACTTCATCCGCGGCGCCCAGGACTGGGGCATCAGCTCGCTGCGCTACACCACCCCGCACGACCCGGCGAATCTGCCGAGCACCTTCCGGGCCACGCCGACCGACGACAGCGAGGTACCGCTCGACATCCCGGTGATCAGCTGGTGGTGGAACCTGCTCCAGACGGAGCGCAGGCCCCTCCAGGCGGCCACCGTCTGATCCGGCGCTCCGGCCGGGAGCGCGATCCCGTACGGTCCCTGCCACCGCGCTCACCGCGGTGGCAGGGGCCGAGGCCGTCCGCCCCGGCGCACGGCGGACACGGGAGCCGGGGCGCCGAGTGCCGTACGGGACCCGCGGCGCTCACGTTCCGGCCCGGTTCGCGCCGGGGACTCCCGGGCCGCTTCGGAACCCACGGCTCCGCCCGTCCTCGGTCGCGGTGAGCAGTTCCCCGGGCAGCGGGCGTTCGTGGAGTACGTCCAGCGCGGAGACGGCCCGGGTGAGGACCACGTACAGCCGGTGCAGGCCGCGCGCCTCCGCCGCCACGACGGCAGCGGGCTCGGCGACGACGACATGGTCGTACTCCAGGCCCTTGGCGAGGGTCGCGGGCAGCACGGTCACCCGGGCGTCCGGCGCGTTCCCGGGGCCGTCGTCCACCGGGATGCCCGCGGCTGTGAGCGCCGCGCGGAGGCGGTGGGTGTCCGGTTCGGCCGCGATCACCCCGATCGACCCCTCACGGGCCAGCGCGGCCCGTACGGCGTCGACCGTCGCCGCCGCCAGATCGCCGACCCGCCGGATGCTCAGCTCGCCGTCGCGGCGCAGGGAACGCGCGGCCGGCACATCGACCCCGAGCGCGCCGACGAGCCGGTTCGCGAGACCGACGATCACCGCCGGGACGCGGAAGCCCGTCGTCAGGGGGATCACGGCCGCGTCCGGTTTGCCGAGGTGGGCCAGTTGCGCACGCCAGGTGGTGGCCGCCCAGGGAGTGGTGCCCTGGGCGAGGTCCCCGAGGACGGTCAGCGAGCCGAAGTCCGAACGGCGCGCGATCGCCCGGCACTGCATCGGAGAGAGGTCCTGGGCCTCGTCGACGACGACATGGCCGTAGCCGCCGGGGCGTTCGACGAGTCCCGCGAGCTCGTCCAGCAGGACCAGATCCGCCTCGGTCCACCGCGCCGAGCGGTGGGTACGCGGCGGCTTCTCCCAGCGGATCGCGTCCTGTTCGTCCCGGCCGAGCCCGGGCACGGCGGCCGGATCGGTGAGGAGGGCCGCCAGCACCTCCTCGGGCCGGGTCCTGGGCCAGACCGTGTCCAGGAAGGCGGTGACGGGCCGGGACCGCCCGACCCGCTGCGCCCAGGAGCCGCCCTGGGGCCCGGCCCGCCGCTCCGCCTGGAGCTGGACCGCGCGCACCACACGGGTGCGGACGCGTTCGCGTCCCACGGAGTACGGGGGCGCCGCCTCGCGCACCTCCTCGACGATCCGTTCCAGTTCGCCGAGCGGGACGCGCCAGCGGTACGAGCCGTCGGGCACGGTGACCGGTCCGGCGGGCTGCGCGACCCTCGCGTACAGGGCCCGGCGCAGCACCTCCGCCATCCGGGCGTCGTGCTTGACCGCCGCGGCGGCCGGGCTGTCGACGGCCAGGACCTCGTGGCGGGCGATCTCCTCCTGGAGGGTCGACTGCCGGATGTCCCGCTCGCCGAGGGACGGCAGCACCTGGGAGATGTACGAGAGGAACGCGCGGTTCGGCCCGAGGATCAGCAGTCCGCCGCGCCGCACGCGCTGCGGGTGGGTGTAGAGGAGATACGCGGCACGGTGCAGGCCCACGGCCGTCTTGCCCGTGCCGGGCGCGCCCTGGACACACAGGGACCGGGTGAGGTCCGACCGTACGAGATCGTCCTGTTCGGGCTGGATGGTGGCGGCGATGTCCCGCATCGGGCCGACGCGGGGACGCTCGATCTCGTCGGCGACGATCGCGCTGGTGACACCGGTCGGACCGGTCGGGTGAGGCGCCTCTGCCGGGTCGGTCGAACCGGGTACGGGAGCCGGGCCGGGTACGGCTCCGGCGGGCGCGGACTCGTCGCGGACGAGGTGCTCGTCCTCCAGGCCCGTCAGATCCGCCGAGTCGCCCCGGCTGAACGGTGCCCATCCGAAGCGGCGGCGTACCGACACGCCCTGCGGGTCCCGGGAACCCGCCTGGTAGAAGGTGCGCGAGACGGGGGCGCGCCAGTCGACGACGAGTGGTGGTGCCGTCTGCCCCCGCGATCGGTCGGTGATACGGCGACGGCCGATGTGGTAGCTCTGCCGGCGGTGGTCTCCGGCGCTCTCGTCGTCCGCGAAGTCCAGCCGTCCGAAGAACAGGGGCCCGTCCGGCTCCTCCTTCATCTCCTTGGCCCGGCTGCGGAGCCAGTGGCCGAGGACCTCGGCGTCGGCACCCGACGCAAAGGCGTTCTCGCCGATGACGACCTGGTGGTCCGCGTCGTCGACCATCGCGGCCAGGGCGGCGCGGCAGGTGTCGTGGTAGGCGCGTTCCCGGACGAGGGCGTGGCCGTGGTCGTGGGCGTGCTCGTCGGAGAGGACGGGGGCGGGGGCGGGGGCCTCCGGGGAGGCAGGGCTGAGTGCGTCATCTGGCTCCGTCATTCCGCCGAGAATAACGTAACCGAGTAACTTTCTTAACTCGGCAACATTCGATACGAGGTCAGGGCTTGCGCAGCCCGCCGATGCCCTCTCTGAGCTGGTCGAACGCCAGACGGGCCGCCTTCGCCGCGCCGGGTCGTACCGCGTCCGCGCTCTCGCCCGCCGCGATCCGCCGCCAGTTCTCCTCGGCGAGGATCCGCAGGACGGCGACGATCTGCCCGGCGGCCAGCCGGTCCGCGACACCCCCGCCGAGAGCGCCGGCCAGCGCCTCCTCCGACCTGCCCTGGTACGCGTACAGCCGGGCGACCAGACTCGGCGTCCCGTACAGCAGCCGGTGGAAGGCGAGCACGTCCGGATGGTCGTTGAGCCCGGTCACCGGATCGGACCGCTCCAGGCCGTCGAGGAAGTGCCGGTGCAGCGCGTCCAGCGGCGAGATCCCCGGCGGCCGGCCCGTCACCACACGGGCGGCCTCGTCCTCGTGGTCGGCGAACCGGTGGAGCACCAGGTCCTCCTTGGCGGGGAAGTAGCGGAAGAGCGTCGGCTTGGAGACCTCGGCGGCCTCGGCGATCTCAGCTACGGAGACACCGTCGAAGCCCTTGCGGAGGAACAGCGCGATCGCGGCGTCCGACAGGGCGCGGTGGGTCCGCCGCTTCTTGCGCTCGCGCAGTCCGCCGCCCCCGGGGAGTCCCGGCGCGCCCGCGCCCGTACCCCGTACCCCCTCGGCGCCCGTACCCACCTCAGCACCCCGATCCGCGCCCGTACCCCCACCCATGTCAGCGCCCGCGTCGGCGCCCGGCCCCGCGTTCATGAGCCGGCCCGCCGCTTCTCGATCAGGACCGCGACCCCGTCCAGGATCCGGTCCAGGCCGAACTCGAACCCGTAGTCCGGCACGTCCGGTTCGTCCAGCACCCTGGACTCCAGCAGCCGCGCCACCGACGGATAGCGTGCCGGGTCGGCCAGCCGCTTCAGCGTGGTGGCGTACCGGCGCATGACCTCCTCCGCGCTCACCCCGCTGGACTCGACCGCTGCCGCCAGATCCGCCGTCAGCAGGGAGTCGTTGCGCACAAAACCGGAGATCAGGACGAGGAGCGAGATCTGATCGCCGTCGTCGAGACCGGTGCCCTCCAGCGCGGCGAGGCCCCGCTCCCACCAGGCCACCGAGTTGGGGGTCGCGGGCGGGCCCGAGATCGGGACGCGCAGCACCCACAGGTTGCGGCGGAAGAGCACGCGCTGCGCCACCGCCCAGTCGGTGATCGCCTCCCGCCAGTCCGTTCCGGGGGCGGGCGGCTCGGGCGGCGGGCCCATAACCGCCTCCTGCATCAGGATGTACAGCTCGTCCTTGGCGCCGACATACCGGTAGAGGGACATCGTCGAGACGCCCAGCTCCTTGGCGACCCGCCCCATCGACACCGCGCCGAGCCCCTCCGCCGCCGCGAGGGCGACCGCCGCGCCGACGATCCGGTCCAGGCTGAGACCGGGCTTCGGCCCCTTGGCCGGGCGTTCGCGCAGGCCCCACGCCGCTTCGACGCTGGCGGGCAGTCCGGTCCGCTCGCCGTCATGGCCCTCGGTCACCCCTCACCCCTTCTCCGTTGTCCCTCGCCTGGTTCCCTTGACGCCCATCCTAGTAATGCGTAACCCTTACACAGTAACGCGTATGACATACGCAGAAGGAGTGCGCACAGTGGAACACACAGGGGAACAGCCGCCCGCGGTCGAGGCCGCGGGTCTCGTCAAGGCGTACGGAAGGGTCAGAGTGCTCGACGGCATCGACCTGCGTATCGACCAGGGCAGCGTCTTCGCGCTCCTCGGCCCGAACGGCGCGGGCAAGACGACGACCGTCCGGATCCTCACCACGCTCACGACGGCCGACGCCGGGCACGCCCGCGTCGCCGGATACGACGTCGTCGCCCAGCGCTCCCGGGTACGGGGCGCGATCGGCCTCACCGGCCAGTTCGCCGCCATCGACGACAAGCAGACCGGTGAGGAGAACCTGCGGATGATGGCCAGGCTCTGCGGGCTGTCCCGCGCGGCTTCGGCCCGCCGCACGGCCGACCTGCTGGAACGCTTCGATCTCGTCGGGGCCGCCCGCCGGCGGACCGGCACCTACTCCGGCGGTATGCGACGGCGCCTCGACCTCGCGGCGGGGCTGGTGGGCCACCCGGAGGTGATCTTCCTCGACGAGCCGACGACCGGTCTCGATCCGCGCAGCCGGGCCGAGTTGTGGCAGGTCGTACGGGAGATGTCGGCGGGCGGCTCGACGGTCTTCCTCACCACCCAGTATCTGGAGGAGGCCGACCGGCTCGCGGACCGGATCGCCCTGGTCGACGGCGGCCGGATCATCGCGCAGGGGACGGCGGCGGAGCTGAAGGTGAAGGTCGCGGGCCACCGTATCGATCTGGTCCTCGCGGACGCGCCGGCGTACATGCGCGTCGAGAGCCGGCTTCCGGGCCGGTTCCCGGACGGCCGGACGGTCCGCCGCTCCCCCGGGAGCCTGACGATCGGTCTGCCGACGGACGGCACGGCCGCGGGCGTACGGGCGCTGCTGGACGAGATCGACCCGGAGCGGTGCGACGTCATCCGCTTCTCCCTGCAGCAGACCACGCTCGACGACGTGTTCCTCACCCTGACGGGCACGGGCCCGTCGGCGGGAGGGGACACCCGGGCCGGTGACGGCCCGCCGGACGACCGGGACCCGCTCCTCGGCGGGGACCCGCTCACCGACAGCGGCACCCCGGCCGGCCACGGCCCGGCGAACGGCAAGGGCCGCCCGTCGGCCGGAGAGGAGCCCGCACATGTCTGACGTACTGACCGGCTGGACCCACGCGACGACGATGGCGGGCCGGAGCGTCCGCCTCAGCCGGCGCAACGTCGACGCCGTCATCACCTCGATGGCGCTCCCCGTGATGCTGATGCTGGTCTTCGTCTACTTCTTCGGCGGGGCGATCGACACCGGGACGGAGTACGTGACCTACGTCGTCCCCGGCATCCTCATCCTCTGTGCCTCCTTCGGCGCGGCCGGTACGGCGGTGGGGGTGAGCGAGGACATGAAGGGCGGGATCATCGACCGCTTCCGCACCCTGGACGTGAGCGGCACGGCGGTCCTCGCGGGTCATGTCGCCGCGAGCACCCTGCGCAATCTCGCCTCGACCGCGCTGGTCCTCGCCGTGGCGCTGCTGATCGGCTTCCGGCCCTCCGCCTCCCTCGCGGGCTGGCTCGCGGCGCTCGGCCTGCTGGTGGCGTTCCTGATCGCGCTCTCCTGGTTCTCGGCGGCGATCGGCCTGCTGGCCCGCACTCCCGAGGCGGCGAGCGGCTTCACCTTCTTCATGACGTTCCTGCCCTACCCGAGCAGCGCGTTCGTCCGGATCGACACCATGCCCGGCTGGCTGCACGCCTTCTCGGAACACCAGCCGGTGACCCCCCTGATCGAGTCCCTCCGCGGCCTGCTCCTCTCCCAGCCGGTGGGCACCTCTCCCTGGGTGGCGCTCGCGTGGTGCGGGGGGATCCTGGTGGCGGCGGTGGGGATGTCGGGGGCGCTCTTCCGGGTCCGTACGCGGTGACGCGATGACGGCGCGGGGCCGTACGAGGTGGCGGCGCCGGGCCGTACGCGGGACGGCGCCGGGCCGTACGCGGGACGGCGCCGGGCCGTACGCGGGACGGCGCCGGGCCGTACGCGGGACGGCGCCGGGTCACACCCCGGACGTGCGCAGCCAGTTCAGAAAGACCGTCCGGACCTGGGTCAGCGTCGGCACGGTCGTCATCCCGAGCGGTACCCGGGCCGCCACCAGGGCGCGCCGGACTTTCCGGGCCGCGCGCAGCACCCGCCAGTTCCCGTCCGTGCGCCCGGGGGCCTCCTGCCCCCGGGCCGCCGTCTCCAGCACCTTCGCGGCCCGTACGACGTCGGTGAAGACGGACTGGACCCGCTTGTACGCGAGCAGCCGGGCGAGATCCGCCTCCCACCCCTTCGTACTCTCCCCCGACCAGGCGGTCTCCATCGCCGCCACCCACAGATCGGCGACCCGGCGCTCGGCGCGCGGCGAGTAGCCCATGAGGTGGAAGTGGGTGGCCAGGTCGTAGAGAGGGTCGCCGATCATGGCGAGTTCCCAGTCGATGGTCCACAGGTCACCGGCGCGGTCGACGATGAAGTTGTGGCGGTGCAGATCGCCGTGGACCAGGGTGAAGGGGCGGTGCCCGAGCAGCTCCGCCGGTGTTCTGAGCTTCTCCAGCGCGTCCCTGGAGGCGCCGAGCCCGTCGAAGAGGGTGCCGTAGACCTTGACGTTCTCGTCGTAGACCTGCATCAGGGTGAAGTCGATGAGCCGGTTCAGGAACGCGGTCGGGGTGTCCTCGGACCGAGGGTGGTCCCCCGGGACGCAGTCGGTGCGGGGCACGCCGCCGAGGGCCCCGGTGCCGAAGGTCACCAGCTCCCCGAAAAGCTGGCCGAGCTGCTGCTCGTGATGGGTGGACAGGGAACGGCCCGACAGCGTTCCGCCGCCGAGCGGCCGTCCCTCGACGAAGCCCTGGACGAAGACGTTCTCCGAGATCTCGACGACTTCCGGGATACGGGAGATCCGGCCCTGGAGGGCGAGCAGCAGCCGGTCCTCGGAGGCGAAGCACCGCCGGTCGTACCAGAGGACCCCGGGGCGCGGGGCGCGGTACTTGCCGCGCGCGAACCGCTGGGAGAGCGCGTTCTCGGGAGGCAGCGGGATGGCGTAGGTCTCGTTGTGGTAGCCCTTGAGGGGGCCTTCGACTTCCTGGCCGCCGTGGCTCAGCTCACCGGCCCGCCGACGTACGTCCGAAGCCAACTCGACTGTCATCGCTGGTGCCCTTGGTGCTCGTCGTGCCGTTCGGTGTTCCGGGTACGGAAGTGCTGAGAGGAAGCTACCTTCCGGCCAATGTTCCAGAGGCTCTTTTCGGTGATGTCGCCGATATGGGGAGCATCGGTGTCGCAAACCTACAGCAGCCGGACAGCACTCGACAGCCCTTGCACAGGTCCAGCCAACTCAGAGAAACTTGGATGTACTTGGCCGGTCGCTCGGCGGGGCCACCGACTCCAGGTCGTCGAGCACCGGCAGCAGCTCGCTGATCGAGGAGACGATCTCGGTCGCACCGGCCTCGATGAGCTGGCGCCACTTGGGCTCGTTGCGGGCGTAGCCGAGGAAGGGCACTCCGATCCGGGCGGCGGCCTGACAGTCCGCCGCCGAGTCCCCGATCATCAGGGACTCGGCGGGAGTCGAGCCGGTCTCGGCCAGGGCCCGCCTCAGACAGGCCGGGTTCGGCTTCATCAGGGTCAGATCCCCCGTACGGCCGTGGATGCGCCGCTCGCCGAAGTGGCGGGTCAGCGCCATGCGGTCCAGATAGATCCGCACCGAGTCGGGCGAGTTGTTCGTCGTGACCGCCAGCTGGTAGCCCGCCTCGTCCAGCCGCCGTATCAGCTGGTCGGCGCCGGGAGTCGGATCGGCGATCCCGGCCGCGCGCCGCTCGTGGGAGGTGAGGCGGGACTCCATCCGGCTCACCAGTTCGCTCTCCGGGTGCCGGGCGGCGGCGGCCCGCAGCAGTGCGAGCGGATCGTGGAAGGACGCGGACGGCACCGCGGGCAGACCGTCGGGGAGATTCAGCCGGGCCCAGTCCCTCAGCTCGGCGGCGATCCTGGGCGCCGGATGCCGTTCGAAAAGATGGCAGATGGGCCCGTCGAAGTCGAACAGCACGGACTTGGCACCGGCGAAGAGGCCGAGTACTGCGGTCGGGTGCGAGGAAGCCACATCGCTCCGTCCGTCGGGGCAGAGGTCGGTTTGCCGGTGCCGTGACTCCCCATACTGCCCCGCAACAGCCGTCGGTGGCCGAACAGTTACGGAGGCGCGGGAGCGCTCACCGGAGCGGTACCGGTCAGCTGCCGAGGGTAATGTCCATGGCGAGCGTGCCCCAGAGGCTGTCGAACCACTCCTGCGACTCCGTCACATAGGCATCGTCGCGCGCCCCCGTGCCCCGGATGAAGCGGAACAGCTTCGAGTTGCCGCCGAGGGTGTCGTAGATCGTGGTGAGGGTGCCGTCGATGCGCTCCTCGCGCTTCTCCACGGTGTAGTACGCGAAGAGCGCGGTGGCCCCGTTCAGCAGATAGACCTTGAACGGCGGGGTGAACGGAAGGGCCTTCAGGGTCACTTCCACATCCAGCCCGCGGACGGTGCGCAGCGCCTCGAAGCTGCTCACCAGCACCTTGCCGTGGCTGTTGCGCAGCGACAGCCAGTGCTGGTGCACGCCCCGGTCGTCGCCCGACTCCTCGACGGCGCGGGGGAACGCCATCGCCAGATCGCGCGACGGCAGCAGGATCCGAACCTTGACGCTCCGGGGACTCAGACGCCCCGTCCGGATCAGCGTCAGCGGCTCGGCGAGCGCCAGATTGAGGGACTCCGACGTCAGGCACACCGCGTCCACGCGGACGTCCGGCGACTGGAACGCCTCCAGGATCCGCGGCCCGAGCCCGGCGTCCGTGAGCTGCGGCCCCTCCACCGCGGTGTCCTTGCCGGGCGAGGACACCACCCGGGCCGGCGCGCCCTTCACGGCGGCGGTGATCAGGCCGTCGTCGCGCAGCAGCTCCAGCGCCTGGCGGATCGTCCGGCGCTCGACACCGAACTCGTCGGCCAGGTTGTTCTGGGTCGGCATCCGCGAGCCGCCCCTCAGCTCGCCCGCGCGGATGCGGTCGCGCAGGATGCCCGCCACCTCGGTCGGCGAGGGCTTCCTGGTGCCGTTCACTGCACGGTGCTCAGAGGTCACAACAGCACGCTACAACTCCGGGCCACTTTCCGGGAGATGTATGCAAGTTGTTTATAAATCTCAACCAAGTGGGGACAACTTCATTAGAGTTGGTCGCCACTTGGCTGATCTGCCGATGTGTCACCGCACAACTCATTGCTCCCCGTCCAATGTCGTACGGGGTACCCGGCGCGGTTCCGACCCGCGTCCCCTGCCGTTCCACTCCCCACCATGAGGAGGGATCGCCGTGCCCCTGATCGCCCTTGTCGTTGAGCAGTACGTGCAGATGCGGTTCGGCTTCATGGCCGGACTGGGACTGGCTCTGCTCGCCGTCGGTATCAAGTCCGAGAACGCCACCTGCGCCGGCATCGGCGGCGCCCTGCTGATCGCCCCGGCCGTGTCGGCGGGAACCTGACCGGTCTCGGAAGAGGCCGGAAGAGATCGGAAGGGGTCAGAAGATGTCGGGGCACCAGGGCCGCCTCGGTGTCCGGAACACCCGTTCCGCCGTCGAGACCGCTCCCGGCCGGTTCTCCTCCAGGGTGCCGAGGGCCGCCAGCCGGACCGGCGACGCGTCACCCAGATAGAGCGCCCCCAGCTCCCGTACGTCCAGCGTCAGATCCGGTGACTTGGATGTCGGGGTGCAGGAGGCGCCGTCCGGGCCGGTCTCCAGTCGGAAGCGGCCGGAGGCCAGACCGAGGGAGTCCCGGAGGTCCAGGACGAGGGTCTCGGCGGTGCCGTACGCACGCGCCTCCAGGGAGCGGGCGACGTCCAGGATCCGCACCCACAGGAAGTCCGCGTGGGTCACCGCCCGCGCGGCCCGGGGATCGGGGAGCAGATCGGGGAGGAGGTCGTCCGGGGCGCGGTAGCCGGTCCGGAGGGTGGTGATCCAGTCGATCGAGCAGAGGAACCGCCACAGCGCGCGCTCGGCGGCCGGCGTCAGCGCCAGCAGATCGCTGACCGTCGCCGTGTTCAGCGGCTGCTTGGCATCGCCCCACTTGTCGTCGACCCGGTAGACGGCAAGGCCCTCGACCTCGCCGGACGCCGAGCGGTAGACCGCGTGGAACGGCTCCGTCCAGGGCCGGTTCGGGAACGTCATCGCCCCCGTGCTCAGTCGCCACCAGCGCTCGTCCCGGCTCACCGCGCCGGGCTGGAGGGCCGTGAGACGGGTGTGGAGCCCGGGGCCCGCCTTCCGTATCTCCGCGAGGTCGGCGAGGTCGATACGGCCACCGTCCGGCTGACCGGACCGGCGGTGGTCGAGACCGGCGCGCGGGACGTCGACGGCCCACTCGGTCGTCCAGGTCGCCGGGCCGAAGCCGAACCGCCCGTAGATCGGGTACTCCGCGGAGATCAGCGTCGCCACCGCGTCACCGCGCTGCCGTGCCCCGCGCAGATCGGCGGTCATCAGCCGGTTGAGGATGCCTCGGCGGCGGTGGGTGGCGGTGACGGTGACGCTGGTGACGGCGTTCGCCTCGACGGCCGCGCCGCCGGGGACGGTGAGCCGCTGGTCGAACGAACGGTACGTCGCCACACAGCGGCCCTTGTCGTAGACCCCGGAGGCACGGGACAGATCGAGGCCCGCCGAACGCGCCTCGGCCTCCCCCTCGGAGAGGGTCGGCGCCAGCAGGAAGCCGGTGGACAGGGCGCGCAGCCAGTCGGGGTAGTCGGCCGCCGAGACGGTACGGGTTTCCAGGCTCATACGGGCCACGCTAAGCATCGGGGTGTCAGAAAGTCGCCCGGATTTTCCCGACCTCCGCGGCGCCCCCGAGCAGCGGCGCACTGCGGATCCTCGCCACGACCGGGGCGCGCACGCCCATCAGCTCCAGCGCCCGCCCCAGCACCGGGCCGAGCGCCCGCACGGCGCCGTCGTCGACCTTGAAGGCGAGGGCACGGCCGTCCGCGAGCGCCACCGCCTGCACGGCCTCCGCGCCCATCTTGGAGAGCGTCCCGGGCACCTCGCGCATCAGCCAGGTGTCGGCGCGGCGGGTACCCGCCACATACTCGGGGTGCGCGCGCATCGCGTCCGCCACCCGCCGCCCGTCGGTGCCGGGGGCGGCCAGCACGAGCGAGCGGAACGCCCGCGCCAGCCCCGTCAGGCTGATCGCCATCAGCGGCGCCCCGCAGCCGTCGGTGCCGACCGCCGCGACCCGTTCGCCCGACGCCTCCTCGACGACCTCCCGGACGAGGCGCTGGAGGGGGTGGGCGGGATCGAGATAGGAAGTCCGGTCCCAGTCGTTGAGGGCGCAGGCCGCCAGCATCGCCGTGTGCTTGCCGGAGCAGTTCATGGCGACGGGGTCCCGGACCCCGCCCGCCGCGAGATACGCCTCCGCCTCCGCCGGGTCCAGCGGCAGATCCGGCGGGGTGCGCAGTTCGGCGGCGCTCAGCCCGTGCTCGGCGAGCATCGTGCGGACGAGATCGAGGTGGAAGTCCTCCCCGGAGTGGCTCGCGGCGGCCAGTGCCAGCCGTTCGCCCGCGAGGCCGAGCCCGGCCCGCAGAACGGCCGCGGCCTGCAGCGGCTTGTTGCTGGAGCGCGGGAAGACCGGCGCGGTCACATCGCCGAGCGCCCGCTCCACACTGCCGTCGGGCGCCAGGACGACCAGCGCCCCGCGGTGGTGGCCCTCGGTGAAACCGGACCGTACGACCTCGGCGAGGACGGGCGATATCGGCGCGGTGGTGTTCATGGGCGGCCTTCCGGGGCGGGAACCCGCCGGTGAGAACAGTGCCGGAGGATCGCCCCGGACGCGCCTCAGGTGAGCAGGTCGTCTACTTGTGCTTCTCCCTCACGGTACCTGCGGGCGATCTCGGCGCTGCAGTCGTCGGCGGTGCGCTGGAGCAGCTGCCGGCGCCCCGAGACCTGCTGCTCGTAGCCGACGAGCCGTCCCATCGCCGCGTGCAGCTCGTCGTCCGTACGCGCGGCGAGGTCGGACAGCTCCACATCGGCGAGCATGTCGGCGGCCAGCCGCCGGTACTCCTCGCCGTGCGGGGTGGACACGGTCACATGGCGGGCGGAGGTGCGGTGCCGCGAGGGCGTGTCCGCCAGGATCTCCGACAGCCGGTCCACGACCGGTGTCTCCGGGTCCGTACGGCGTGCCAGCTCGGCCCGCAGGATGTCGATCCGGCCCTGGAGCAGCCGCCGCACATAGCTGAGGTCCGCCTCGTCGCGCTGGGAGTCCCGGCGCAGGGTCCGCAGCTCCGCCAGGCGCAGCTCCGGCAGGTCGTACTGCGGAGGGTCGGGAAAGGTGTCCGCGGCGCGGTGGCTGTCCGCGGTGCGCTGCTGGGGTGGGCGGCCGGCCTGGCCGGCCGCCTGCACGGGGGCGGCCATCGCTGCTGTCGTCACGATCCCGGCCGGCGCGCTTTCAGCCGTATGCCCGGTGCCAGATGTGCTCATATGCGTATGTCCGTCCCCTCGACCGGTGCACGGGGCTCCCCAGGCCCGGAGGACCGGGGGCTGCACCGCCTCTGTGCATCGTGCCACTCCACAACCGTCCCACGCAGGTGCTCTGCACCCGTTCAGCCCCAGATAGGTTGGGCTGTATGCGTGCAGTGGTGCAGAGGATCGACGGCGCGAGCGTCGCCGTCACGGACGAGTCCGGATCGCGGACGGTCGGCGAGATCATCGGCGAGGGACTGTGTGTGCTGGTGGGAGTCACTCATGAGGACACTCCCGAGCAGGCGGACCGGCTGGCCCGCAAGCTCTGGTCGCTGCGCGTCCTGGAGGGTGAGAAATCCTGCTCGGACGTAAATGCCCCCTTGTTGGTGATTTCGCAGTTCACTCTCTACGGGGACGCCCGGAAGGGCCGGCGCCCCACGTGGAACGCGGCTGCGCCCGGCCCGGTGGCCGAGCCCCTGGTCGACGAGGTGGTGGCCCGGCTGCGGGCGCTGGGGGCGCGGGTGGAGACGGGCCGGTTCGGCGCGAGCATGCGGGTCTCGCTGACGAACCAGGGCCCGTTCACGGTACTGATCGAGGTGTAGGGCGCCACGGGCCGGGCCCGGGGAGCTGCACGGACCGGGGGCCGGGCTCACGGGCTGTGCGTTCCAGGCCGGGGCTCACGGGCTGTACGTTCCGGGCCCGGGGCTCACGGGCTGTACGTTCCGGGCCCGGGGCTCACGGGCTGTACGTTCCAGGCCGGGGCTCACGGGCTGTACGTTCCGGGCCCGGGGCTCACGGGCCGGGGCTCGGGAGGCTGTACGGGTTCCGGCCCGGGCACACGGGCCGGGCGGCTACGGCTCGACCACCGTCTCCTGGGACGCCGCGGTGTCCCCCGCCATCAGCGGCGCGTCCACCGGCACGTTCCGCTTGACCAGGGCGAGCGCGATCGGCCCCAGCTCGTGGTGGCGGGCGGAGGTGGTGACGAAGCCCAGCTTGCGGCCGTCCTCGCCGTCCGAGGCGAGCCGGACCGGAGTACCGGGCGGCGGCAGATGCACCTCGCTGCCGTCCAGGTGCAGGAAGACCAGCCGGCGCGGCGGCTTCCCCAGGTTCTCGACGCGGGCCACGGTCTCCTGGCCCCGGTAGCAGCCCTTCTGGAGGTGGACCGCCGAGCCGATCAGTCCCAGCTCGTGCGGGATCGTGCGGTGATCGGTCTCGAAACCGACGCGGGGACGGTGGTCCTCGACCCGCAGGGCCTCGTACGCCAGGATCCCCGCGACCGGACCGTTCTGCGCCGCGTACGCGTCGAGGTCCGCGCGCGGCAGGAACAGATCGCGGCCGTACGGGGTCTCCCGTACGACCACACCGTCCGGGACCTCGGCGATGGAGCCCGCGGGCAGGAAGACCATCGCGAAGTCGTCGGTGCGGTCGGCGACCTCCACCCGGTAGAAGAACTTCATCGAGTCCAGGTACTCGGTCACCGCGTGCCGGGTGCCCGGCTCGACATGGGCCCAGAGCGTCTCGCCGTCGTCGACGAGATAGAGCGCGTGCTCGATATGGCCGTGCGCGGAGAGGATCAGCGCGTCGGTGGCCTCCCCGGCCGGCAGTTCGCTCACATGCTGGGTGACCAGGAGATGCAGCCAGCTCAGCCGGTCGTCCCCGGTGACGGTGAGGACACCGCGGTGGGAGAGGTCGACGAGGCCCTTGCCGTCCGCGAGGGCACGCTGTTCACGGAAGATGTCGCCGTAGTGCGCGGCGACGCCTTCGTCGGCGCCTTCGGCGGGGACGGCGCCGGGCAGGGACAGCAGTGGGCTCTTCACAGTGGCCATGGGAAAAGCCTACGACTCGGTAGTTGAAGCCTCAGCGGAAGGCTGCCGGGTCGCCCCGGTTCCGCCCGCGCCGGACGCCCGCGACGACGGCGACGGGGACGACGGCCGGGGTGCCGCGGACGCGGAGGGCCCGGCCGTCGGGGAGGGCCGGGAGGCCGCTCCGGCAGGGGCGCCCGCGCCCGCCGCGCACCGCTCGCAGCGGCCGAAGATCGCGAAGTGCTTCATGTCCGTCTCGAACCCGAAGGCGTCCCGCAGCTTCGCGGTGAACCCGGCCGCGATCTCGACATCCGCCTCGATCACCTGCGTACAGTCCCGGCAGACCAGATGGATGTGGTGGTGCCGGTCGGCGAGGTGGTAGGTGGGCGCCCCGTGCCCGAGGTGGGCGTGCGAGACCAGCCCCAGCTCCTCCAGCAGCTCCAGGGTCCGGTAGACGGTGGAGATGTTCACCCCGGAGGCGGTCCTGCGCACCTCGGAGAGGATGTCGTCGGGTGTCGCGTGCTCCAGGGTGTCGACGGCTTCGAGGACAAGCTGCCGCTGCGGGGTCAGCCGGTAGCCGCGCTGCCGCAGATCGCTCTTCCAGTCGGTGCTCACCACGCCCCCAGTGTAGGCAGGGGGCGGGGCCCCTACGTGAAGAACGTGATTCCGTCGTCGGGAAGGTCCCCGAGGTCCTTGGCCCATGCCTCGACCTGCTCGGGCGTGACGACCTTCTTCAGATGCGCCGACATGTACGGCCGCAGCTCGACCTCGGGGGTGGCCTTCTCGCCCACCCACATCAGATCGCCCTTCACATAGCCGTAGAGTCGCTTGCCACCGCTGTACGGGCCGGCGGCGGCGGTCCGCGCGACGGCGTCCGTCACCAGGTCGATCTGGGGCTTCTGGTCGGCCAGCTCGCCGTACCAGATCTCGACGATGCCCTGGTCACGGACCATGACGGCCTCGACCTTGCGGTCCTTGTCGACGCGCCAGTAGCCGTGCTCGCTCTCCAGCGGCCTGACCTTGTTGCCCTCGGCGTCGAGGACCCAGGTGTGCGAGGCGTACTCCAGGAAGTCCCTGCCGTCGTGGCGGAAGGTGACCGACTGCCCGAAGTTGCACTTCTCGGCGTCCGGGAAGTCCGATACGCCCGCGCCCTCCCAGGTGCCGAGGAGGAACGCGAGGGGGACGAGGTCCGGGTTCAGGTCGGACGGGATCTCGATCATGAGCGGCTACAGCTATCTGTGCGGGGGCGTGTGTGCCGGGCGTGGAGTACGGGCCTGGATCAGCGCTGGCCCTGGTACAGCTTCTTCACGGTCAGCACGGCGAAGGCGGCGACGCCGATGCAGACCAGGACCAGCAGGGCTTCGAAGAATGCCTCAAGCACGGGGTGCTCCTCGGATGAGCGGTGGGCGACACGGTGAACCGGAGTCCGGGCCCCAGCCTAATGGGTGGGGCCCGGAGACCGGTGTGAGGTGGGTCGTGGCCGTCCGCGCGGCCCGGCCCGGGATCGGTCCGCGCGCTCGCCCCGCGATCGGTCCGCGCGGCCCGGGATCAGCTCAGGAGCTGATTCTGGAGGGCCACGGTCTGGTGGAAGGGCACGGCGGCCGACCCGCCCTTCTTCTCGTGGACCACGAGGGCGACGGTGTCGCCCGCGAGGATGTACGCCTGGCGGGTGTGGAGCGGGCCCGGGTCCCCGGTCTCCCGGTAGACGTACGAGTTGGTCGACTCGGAGCCGCCCGAAGTCTGCCAGTCGGGGTCCACTTCGCCCTCCGGCATGCCCGTGAGCGCGAGTCCGGGGTCCAGTCTGGCCCCGAGGTCCGTACGCACGAAGCCGTCCGCCGAGTCCACGGAGTCGAGCCGGAGCAGATAGACACGGGAGACCGTGCCGTCCGGCATGGTCCAGCCACGGGCCGCGATATGCCGTACGGCGACATCGGTGAGCGCCTGCCGGACGTCGGCCCGGCTCTCCTCGGCGTACTCGGACCCGAACCGCTCGATCGTCGTCCAGCCGCCGTCGAGCTTCTTGTCCGCGCGGGCGCCCTCGGGCGCGGGCAGCAGGAGGTCTCGCAGATCGGCGTGGTGGGTCTCCTCCTCGTTGCCCTTGCTGAAGGGACGCGGGCTGCCCTCGGGGAGCGCGGGCAGCGACAGCCGGGGGTAGTCCCAGCGGCCGTCGCTCTCCGTGGCGAGACCGGGGACGTCGGTGCGCTCCATGGAGGTGATCCCGTACGCGGTGCCCGCGCCGAGCCCGACGCACACGAGCACGGCGGCGCTCCAGCGGCCCACGGCCCGCAGGACCCGCCGGTCCCGCGCGGGGGGCGCCGCGTGTGAGGAGTCGTGCGAGGCCGCGTGTGAGGGGTCGTGCGGCGTCAGGACCTCGGGCGGGTCTTCGGCCCGGGCCGCCGGTTCGCCCGGGGCCACCGGCGTAACGGGCGTCGGCGCGGTCTTCGGCTCCGGCTCCGGTGCCTGCGGGGCGGGCCGGGAGGCGGTCTGCTCGGTCATACGTACTCCCCCGGAGAGGTGAGGTGGTCGAGCTGCCGCTTCACGAGTGAGGTGGCGGCGGACTTGTCGAACGGCCGGGAGCCGTACGCGGAGACGGACACCAGCATGTCGGACACGTACGCCGTGCACGTCATCCTGTCGACCCCGGTGTCCTCTCCGTCCTCGTTCCGGTCCTCGTCCGGATGGTCCATCGGGAGCATGAAGCAGGCGGCCTTCTTGTGGCCCTCGATCTTCGGGCCCTTCTTCAGCCCCACCAGCTCCGACAGCCCGGCCTTGAAGTCGTAGAGGGTCCGGACGTCCTTCCCGCTCTTCATCCGGGCGACCTCCACCTGCACGACAAGCGTGTTGTCGAAGAGGGCGTAGGTACGCGAGGCGATGCCCCGCACACCGAGACGGTCGATGATCTTCTCGAACTCACGGCGCTTCTCGCCGGTGAGCCCCCGGCCCTCGTCCTTCATCACGGCGGCGGCCTGCTTGCCGGTCAGCTCCTGGTCGTTGCCGTACAGCTCCCTGTCCGGGCCCAGGCGGTAGTTCTCCGGCACCGGCAGGAGGAGCTTGCCGAGCGGGGTCGAGGCCCGGCCCCGGCCGACATCCCCGGCGGGGTCCTCGGCGGGCGCGCCCGCCGGCTTGCCCCAGGTCGTGGTGGGCGCGGTGCGGTCGGCGCCGTCGACGGTCGCGGCGGTGTAGCCGAGGCCGCCGGCGACGGTCCCCAGCACCAGCGCCCCGCCGAGCGCCCGGCGGATCAGTGCGGTCTTCACAGGCGCTCCAGCTGTCGCTCGGCCAGGGTGCGGATGGTCTTCTTGCTGATGGCCTTGGCGCCGTAGACGTCGATGACGATCGCGATGTCACCGCGCTGGACGAGGGCACGGGCCCGGTAGAACGGCAGATAGCCCGCCTCCCTCTGGACCTCGTACAGGTAATACCGGCCGTTGCCGCTGCCCTTGACGGGGTCGCCCTCGTTGCCCGCGCCGGACGACTCCTCGTAGTCCTCGCCCATGTAGCTCTGCTGGCCGGCGATGAACTCCTGGGCGCCTCGGGCTCCACGGAACTGCACGAGGTACAGCTGGGTCTCCCGGTTGCCCGTCTTCCACTCGGTGCCCGCGATCCGGCGGATGTCGTCCTCCAGAAGCTCGCCGAGCATGTAGCTCGGATCGTCGAAGTACATGACGAACGCGGGAGGGTCGACCCACGCGCCGTTCCGCCACTTCTTGTCCGACACGCGCTCGCCCGGGGGCTTGGGCAGCAACAGCTTCCGCAGATCGCCGTCCGTCCTGACCTGGCGGTCCTCGGCGGCGGAGAGCGGTGCGCGGCGCTTGTCGTCCGCGAGCGGCTTCGCCGGGTACGTGAGGTTCCGCGCGCTCAGGGCGGGCAGCGGGGTCGGCTCGCGCTCGGCCTGGACGCCGTAGCCGACGGCGGTTCCGGCGACGACGCCGATGACGGCCGCCACGGCGATGAGAAGCGCGGTCGCCCCCCGCCGCCGGGTCCGCGCGGGCGCGGGCGGGACCTGTGGTCCGGGTTCCGTGACCGCGGCGACCGGTGGTGCCGCGGGCGGCGGCGCGGGCGCGGGTGTCGGCGTGGCCTGCGGTCCGAGTTCCGCCACGGGGGCGACCGGTACGGGCGCGGGCGGGGCGGCGGAGGCGGCGACCGGCTCGGGCTCGGCGACGGGCTGCGGCACGGAGTCGGCGACCGGCCGGGGCGCGGCGGCGGTGTCCGTACCGGCGACGGGCTGCGGCGGCGCGGAGGCAGCGACCGGCTCGGGCTCGGCGGCGGGCTGCGACGCGGCGGGCGACGCGGGCTTCGATCCTGCGGTCGTCCCGGGCTCGGTGTCCGACTCCGGCGCGGCGGCAACCTCCTGCTCGGCGGCCGCGTCTGCATCGGCGGCGGGCGACGGGGGCTCGGCTACCGACGGCGGCTCGGCGGGTGATACGGGCTCCGGTCCGGCTGCGCCCGGCTCGGGTTCCGGCCCGGCGGCGGGCTCCCGTCCCGCGTCCTGCGGGTGCCCGGTGGCCGGCTCGCGCGGCACGGGCACGGGCGGCGGTGTCCCCACGGCGGTCGGTTGCTCCGGGGCGGGTGCCTGACCGGGTACCGACGGCCTCTCGTCCTCCGGCTGTCCCGCCGGTGTTTCCTGCTTGTCCAACTTGTCCAAGGGGTCCCCCCACGAGACCTGACCAGCGATGTCCGTTGGTCGCATGTACACAGCAGACTCATGGGTGACGCATGGGGTTGCAGAGGCCCGCATTACAGTTCGGTCATGGCCAAGAAGCTCGTGATCAAGGTGACCGCCGGGGCAGACGCGCCCGAGCGGTGCTCGCAGGCATTCACCGTGGCGGCCGTCGCCGCCGCCAGTGGAGTGGAGGTGTCGCTCTGGCTGACCGGTGAGTCGTCGTGGTTCGCGCTGCCGGGGCGGGCGGCGGAGTTCGCGCTGCCGCATGCCGCGCCGCTGCCCGATCTGATCGAGTCGATCCAGGCGGCGGGGCAGGTCACGCTGTGCACCCAGTGCGCCGCGCGCCGGGACATCACGGAGAAGGACGTGCTCGACGGTGTACGGATCGCGGGGGCTCAGGTCTTCGTGAGCGAGATCATGGCCGACGGCGTCCAGGCTCTCGTCTACTGAGCCCACGCGAAGGCGCTACCGCGCGGGGCACGATCCGCGGATGAACCGGCGCGGGTGGACGGCCGGGACGGCGCCTGCCGACCGGGCGCGCGTCGGCCGTCCGGGCGCGCGGGCAGGTTACCGCCGCCGGGAAGGGACCGGGGCGCGGGTAGGCAGCCCGCCGCCGGGGACGGACCGGGCGGGATACCTGTACGCGGACCAGCCACCGGAACGGACCAGGAAGCGGGTGCACGGACGAGGCGCCGGGACGGGTCGGCAGTATGGACGGGCCCGGGAGCCCGGTGGGCAGGGAAGCAGATGAGCGGACCCGCGGTAGGGGGGACCGACCGGGGAAGCCCGTGCGCAGACGAGTCCGTACGGCGTCTGTTCCGTACAGGCCGGACGGAATCACCGCCGGCGTTTGCCGTCGAGTTCGTCCCACCACTCGTCCGACTGGCGGTCTCCGGACGGATCGTCCCACCAGCGGTCCTCCGGGCCCCGGTGGTTCGCCACCATCGCCGCGATCGGCGGGATGACCATGGCGACCACACACATCGCGATCGCCGCCGGGACCGACCAGAGCCGTACGACCGCCCAGGCGGAGACAAAGAGGAAGATGCACCCGCCCATGAGCAGGAAATAGGCACGCCGCCGTTGTGCGTACATGCTTCCAGGGTACGGCGGAAGGGCCCTCGCGGACAGACGACCGGAGGGCCGCACCCCGATCCCAGTGGCGTCCAACCCCCGGGGGTGCGGCCCTTCGGCCGGTCTGCGGAAGAGCGGTCGCTCAGACCGCGATCGCGACCTCGGCGAGGCCGCCCGTCTGCGCGACGACCGTGCGGTCCGCGGTGCCGCCGGGCACCAGGGCGCGTACGGTCCAGGTGCCCTCGGCCGCGTAGAAGCGGAACTGTCCGGTCGCCGAGGTCGGGACCTCGGCGGTGAACTCGCCGGTCGAGTCCAGCAGACGGACGTAACCGGTGACGGGCTCGCCGTCGCGGGTCACCTGGCCCTGGATGGTCGTCTCACCGGGCTTGATCGTCGAGGCGTCGGGGCCCCCGACCTGCGCTCCACACATGCTGTTACTCCAAAAGTCCGTTGGTCGGGATTACTTGGGGGCGCCGAGCTCGATCGGAACGCCGACGAGGGAGCCGTACTCGGTCCAGGAGCCGTCGTAGTTCTTGACGTTGTCGACACCGAGCAGCTCGTGCAGCACGAACCAGGTCAGGGCCGAGCGCTCGCCGATACGGCACAGGACGATGGTGTCCTTCGACAGGTCGACCTGCTCGTCGGTGTACAGCGCCTTGAGGGCGTCGTCCGACTTGAAGGTGCCGTCGTCGTTGGCGTTCTTCGACCACGGGATGTTGCGGGAGGTCGGGATGTGGCCGGGGCGCTGCGACTGCTCCTGCGGGAGGTGCGCCGGGGCGAGCAGCTTGCCGCTGAACTCGTCGGGCGAGCGCACGTCGACCAGGTTCTGCGCGCCGATGGAGGCGACGACCTCGTCGCGGAAGGCGCGGATCGAGGCGTCCTGCGGCTTGGCCTTGTAGTCGGTGGCCGGGCGGTTCGGCACCTGGGCGCCGTCGACGAGGTCGCGGGAGTCCAGCTCCCACTTCTTGCGGCCGCCGTCGAGGAGCTTGACGCTCTCGTGGCCGTACAGCTTGAAGTACCAGTACGCGTAGGAGGCGAACCAGTTGTTGTTGCCGCCGTAGAGAACGACCGTGGTGTCGTTCGCGATGCCCTTGGCCGACAGGAGCTTCTCGAAGCCCTCCTGGTCGATGAAGTCGCGGCGGACCGGGTCCTGGAGGTCCTTGGTCCAGTCGATCCGGATCGCGTTCTTGATGTGGTTCTTGTCGTAGGCGGACGTGTCCTCGTCGACCTCGACGATCGCGACCTGCGGGTCGTCGATGTGGGACTCCACCCAGTCGGCGTCTACCAGGACGTCGCTGCGGCTCATTGTGTTTCTCCTCCGGGGCAGTGTGCGGCGGTGTGGAACGGGAGAGCTGTGCGGTGCGGTTCGCGGGGTCACGCGGGCGGTGGTGCACGTACGCGGAAGGGCGGTGTACCGCACGGGGCGGCCCTGATCGGTGGTCGACGGGCCAGGGGATACGGGAGCGGGGCTCCCGCTCAGACGGCGCGACAGAGCATGGCGGCGACGCGGCACAGGTCTACTGCCCGCCGCTTCGTGAGATCCGCCTGTCGCTGCTTCATGCGTCCGATCGTAGGGACGAGTCGGCCGCAATGTCACCGTTGTGTCGCATATTGAGACACGATCGTCCGCCATGCGATACGAGTGGAGGGTGCGAGGTCCCCGCCGGGGCCCGCGCGGCCCTTCGGGCTCCTCGTGCTCCTACCCTGCGGACGGGCCCGTCTCACCATCCGGCCATGCGTTCCGGCTGCCGCCCCGCGGATCGACCGAGGGGCGACTGCCCGTCACACACCGTGTTCCCGAGGCCGTCCGAGCGCCGCCGACCGGCCGTACCCCTCTGTAGTGGTCGTTCCATCCACTAGATTGGCACGGTGAAGACGACGGCACGAGAGCACGCGACGGCAGCGACGGCGTGGGGCGGTATCCCCGGCACCCGTGAGCGGATCGTCCGCGCGGCCTCGGTACTGATGCAGCGCCAGGGGTACGACGGCACCTCGATCAAGCAGATCTCGCAGGAGGCGGACGCCACGCTCGGCTCCGTCTACCACTTCTTCCCCGGCGGCAAGCAGGAGCTGGCGACCGCGGCGGTGCGCCACGGCGAGCAGGACTTCGCCACGATCCTGCGGGAGATCCTCGACGGCGAGCGGGACCCGGCCGAGGCGGTCATGGCCTGCGCCCGCAGCCTCGCCGACGGGCTGCGCGAGTCGGACTGGGCCGACGGCTGCCCGGTCACGGCCACCGCGCTCGGGACCGCCGGGCGCTTCCCCGACATCCAGCAGGCCGCCGCCGCGGCCTTCGCGCACTGGCAGTCCCTGGTCTTCGACAGCCTCCGGGCCGCCGGGGTCCCCGAGGACGACGCGTCGGATCTGGCCTGCACGGTGATCAGCACCCTGGAGGGCGCCGAACTGGCCGCCCAGGTCTCCCGCGACGACAAGCCGCTGCTGCTCGCGGGCCGCCATCTCGCCCGGCTGATCTCCCTCTCGACGCCCTGACGCGCTCTGTACGTCCTGAGCCGACGTACGGCCTGACACGCTGTACGTCCTGCGCTCTGTATGTCCTGCGCGCTGTCATGTCCTGACCGGCCCGCCCGTCGCCCAGCCCTCGGGCGCCTGAACTCCGCCGCCGGTCCTGCCGACGAGCCGCCGGGTCGCGGCTGTCCGGCTGTCCGGCTGTCCGGCTCTCCGGCTGTCCGGCTGTCCGGCTCTCCGGCTGTCCGGCTGTCCGGCTGTCCGGGTCAGCCCACCAGAGCCACGTTCGTGCCCTTGCCCGCGAACTTCAGCCCGTCCGCCGTCGTCTCGACCCGGTCCAGGCTCAGGCTCGCGGGAATCCCCTCGATCTTGAGGTCGTAGTCGACGATCTCCCGCAGCTTCCGCTCGAAGCCCGGCACCGGGATGCCCGGCAGGGTCTCGGCCTTCAGCTGGACCGTGGTGCCGCCCTTCAGCACGACCGAGCTGTACGTGGTGACATCGCCCGCGCCCTTCAGCAGGGGCTCGGCGCGGCCGGGGATGTCCACACCCGCGCCCTTCAGCAGATCGAGCAGCGGGCCGGTGACCTTGACCTGGCCCTTGGCGGCCCGCTCGGGGCCCGCGTAACTCACGGTCGCGCCCTCGGGAGCGGCCTTCGTCAGGTCCTCGTACGAGATCCGGGCGGAGCCGTCAGCGCTGCCCGCGACGGCGGACGAGTAACTGCTGTTGACCTTCACATCGCGCAGTTCCGCCGTGACCTCGGTGACATTGACCGTGTGTCCGCCGGCGGTGGCGGTGATGCCCGCGAGGCTGACGTCGACCTCGTCGAGCTGCTTGCCCGCGACCTGGGTGAGGAAGGGGAAGCCCTTGATGGAGACCTCGGGCGTGGCGGACAGGCCCTGACTGCTCCTGATCCGGTCGGCCGTCTCCGACTCGGCCATGTTCACCGCTATCCGGTCCGCGGCGATGAAAAGGCCGCCGAGGATCACCGCGGTGATCAGAAGTATTCGCAACGCGCGCATGACCCGTTGTCCCCCATGATTCGTCCGGCCCCGTGACGCCCACGAGCCTGAGCCGGTCGGGACGACGCCTTGTCGTTACTGATCGACGTCCGAACGGTGGCGATGGTTCCGCAACCACGCCGGGGTGGTCCGGCTCACCCGTCCGGTGACCCCCTCCGTGCCGCCGCCCGATGACCCCGTCCCGCGACCCGCTCGTGGCTACGTCAGGGCCCGGCCGAGCAGATACAGCGCGGGCGCGGCGGCCGTCAGCGGCAGGGCCACCCCGGCGGTGAAGTGGACGAACCGCGACGGGTAGTCGTAGCTCGCCACCCGCAGTCCGACCAGCGCGAGGACGCCCGCGGTGAGCCCCAGCAGCGCACCCCGGGGCCCCACGTCCGTCAGGGCTCCGGCCACGGCTCCCGCGCCCGCCGCCGCCAGCGGCGACAGGACCACGGAGGCGACGGCGGGCAGGGGCAGCGCACGGATCACCGCCGCGACCGCGACCGCGATACCGCCGATCACCACGGCGTCGTCCGCCGACGCCAGATACCCGGCCGCGAGAATCGTCAGCGCGGCCGAGGCGACCGTCGCCATCAGGCCCTGCATCCGCTCGTCGGCGCCCGCGTGGCTGCGGAGCTGGAGCACGAGGGTGATCAGGACCCACACGCCCAGCGTGCCGATGATCGCGGCGGGGGCGTTCTGGCGGCCCACCCCGAGCAGCACCGCGTCGGCCGCCAGGCCGCCCGCGAAGGCGAGCGCGATGCCCTGGCGGGCGGGCCACATGCCGTTCAGCCGGAACCACCCGGCCGCGGTGACCGCCTGGAGCACGACCAGCGGGACGAGCAGCGCGTACGAGCCGATGGCGGCGCCACCCGCGAGCAGCAGCCCGAGCACGGCGGTCAGCCCGGCCGGCTGGATCCCGGGCGCGATGATCGGCGAACGGCCCTCGGCGCGGGCGCGCTGGGCGTCCGTGACCCGGGTGTTGCCGCCGACGGTGGGACTGCTGTAGCCCTCGGCCGGGGCGGCGCCCGCCGACGGGACGGGCGGCGCGGGCGCGACCGGCGAGGCAGGGCCCGCGGGACCCGCGGTGGCGCTTCCGTACGGCACCTCGGGCGGCAGCGGACGGGAGCCCCCCACGACCGGCGGAAGATACGCCGTCTCCTCGGCGGGACCGGCCGTGTGCACGGGCGGCACGGGCGGGAGATACGCGGTCTCCTCGGCCGGCCCGATGTCGTGGCCGCCCTGCTCGGAGCGGATCGGCGGGACCGGCGGGAGATACGCCGTCTCCTCGGCAGGGCCGGCGGTGTACGCGGAAGGGACGGGCGGCGGATACGCGGTCCGCTCACCGGGACCGGCCGCGGCGGTCCCGGCCGGCGGGACCGCCGGCTGGTACTGGGTGTCCCAGGTCTCGCCCTCCCAGGTCTGGGCCGGGTCCTGGTGCACGGGCGACGGCTGGGGCCGCGGGTACGGCTGCCCGTACCCCTGCCCGTCGTACGGTCCCGGGTGACCCGACTGGCCGGGGTGACCCGGCTGACCCGACTGGCTCAGGCGCCCGGGGTGACCCGACTGGCCCGGGTGCGGCTCCGCGTAGGGGTCGTACGGCCGCTGCGGCTGCTGCCGGTACGGATCGTACGGAAACTGCTGGTCGCTGCTCATGCTGTCCGGTTCACCCTCCTGCGAACGGCGGCAGCACCTCGACCGTGCCGCCCTCCGCAAGCCGTACGGTCTCATGGTCGCGCGTCCCGACGGGATCGCCGTCGACGAGGAAGGAACACCTCTTCAGCACCCGCGTCAGCTCACCCGGGTGGCGCGTGCGGACTCCTTCGAGTGCCTCGGCGAGCGTCACCGCCCGGTACGGCTCCTCCGCCGTCCCGGCCGCCGCCTTGGCCGCGGCCCAGTAGCGGATCGTCCCCGCTGCCATGGCGCCACTCCTTTCGTCGGCCTCCATCATGGGCCATGCACGCGGGCCCACTGGTTTGAAAAATCGCCTCAATCCGGACACCATCGGAGGTCCGGAGCCTTGCGTGCCGACGCCCGGAAGGGAACTGGGAGACATCCCACAGTGTGAAATCGGCCCTCTGGCCCGGACGGCATGTGGGCTATCCTGCTGAGATCAGGATCCGGGCAAAGCAGCCCCCGGGTCCTTTTGCGTTTCCTGCCCGTTGTTACAGGCAGGTGAACGGGACGCACCGTACAGCCAGAGCAGGGCCGCAGCACAACGTCCTCGCAGGGACCGAGGAGGAACCGACGTTATGGGCGAGCGAACCGTGCACAACAGCAGAAAGACCCGGGCAGGTGGGGCGCGATGAGCTCTCTGCTGCTCCTCACCAACGCACTCCAGCCGTCGACGGAGGTGCTTCCCGCCCTCGGACTGCTGCTGCACAACGTGCGGGTGGCCCCCGCCGAGGGCCCGGCACTCGTGGACACCCCCGGCGCGGACGTGATCCTCGTCGACGGCCGCCGCGATCTGCCGCAGGTGCGGTCGCTGTGCCAGCTGCTGCGGTCGACCGGGCCCGGCAGCCCGCTGATCCTCGTGGTCACCGAGGGCGGCCTCGCGGCCGTCACCGCCGACTGGGGCGTGGACGACGTCCTCCTCGACACGGCGGGCCCCGCCGAGGTCGAGGCACGGCTGCGGCTGGCGACGGGCCGACGGCAGCTCGGTACGGACGACTCCCCCATGGAGATCCGCAACGGCGATCTGTCCGTGGACGAGGCGACCTACAGCGCCAGGCTGAAGGGGCGGGTCCTCGATCTGACCTTCAAGGAGTTCGAGCTGCTGAAGTATCTGGCGCAGCACCCCGGGCGGGTGTTCACCCGGGCGCAGCTCCTCCAGGAGGTCTGGGGGTACGACTACTTCGGCGGCACCCGGACGGTCGACGTCCATGTGCGCCGGCTGCGCGCGAAGCTCGGCCCGGAGCACGAGTCGCTCATCGGGACCGTACGGAACGTCGGCTACCGGTTCGTGGCGCCGGAAAAAGCGGAACGCGAGGCCGCGGGCGCGGCCGCCGTCACCCGTACGGAAGACCCGGCCGAGCTGCAGGAATCCGCCGTACGCCCTGCCCAGAGGTAGGTCACCCCGCGTAGACTGCCGCGTGTGGCCAAGGTGACGCGGGACGATGTGGCGCGACTGGCGGGTACGTCGACCGCTGTCGTGAGCTATGTCATCAACAACGGACCCCGGCCGGTCGCCCCGGCCACACGCGAGCGGGTACTCGCCGCTATCAAGGAGCTGGGGTACCGGCCCGACCGGGTCGCCCAGGCGATGGCCTCCCGGCGCACCGACCTCATAGGCATGATCGTGCCGGACGCGCGGCAGCCGTTCTTCGCGGAGATGGCGCACGCGGTGGAACAGGCCGCCGCCGAGCGCGGGAAAATGGTCCTCGTCGGGAACTCGGACTACCGCCGTGAGCGCGAGGTCCACTATCTGCGGGCGTTCCTCGGGATGCGGGTCTCCGGGCTGATCCTCGTCAGCCAGGGGCTCACCGAGCAGGCGGCGCAGGAGATAGAGGCGTGGGACGCGCGCGTGGTGCTGCTGCACGAGCGCCCCGAGGCGATCGACGACGTGGCCGTCGTGCTCGACGACATCGGCGGCGCGCAGCTCGCGACCCGGCATCTGCTGGAGCACGGCTACGCGTACGTGGCCTGCCTCGGCGGTCCCGACGACACCCCGCCCGTCGGCGACCCGGTCACCGACCATGTCGAGGGCTGGCGGCGCGCGATGGTGGAGTCCGGGCGCGAGGTGGAGGGGCGGCTCTTCCAGGCGCCCTTCAACCGGTACGACGCGTATCAGGTGGCGCTCAAGCTGCTGTCGGGCCCCGACCGGCCGCCGGCGATGTTCTGCTCCACCGACGACCAGGCCTTCGGTGTGCTGCGCGCGGCGCGTGAGCTGCGGATCGACGTGCCCGGGGAGCTGGCCGTCGCCGGCTTCGACGATGTGAAGGAAGCGCATCTGACGGACCCGCCGCTGACGACCGTGTCCTCGGACCGGCCGGCGATGGCACGGGCGGCGGTGGACCTGGTGCTGGACGACAGCCTGCGGGTGACGGGCTCGCGGCGCGAGCGGGTGAAGCAGTTCCCGTCGGGACTGGTGATCCGCCGCTCGTGCGGCTGCGGCTGACGTTTTTCGTTCGGATCAGGCCGGGGTGGATCAGGCCGGGTCGGGGAGCGGGGCCGGTCCCCGTACCGGGTCTCCGGCCGGTCCTGTGTCCTCGGCCGGGTCCCGCGTCCGCCACACGCGTCCCGCGTCCTTAGGCGGGTCCTGCACAGTTCTGCCCCCCTTCTCAGTGGCACCTCAGACTGTTCTCATCCGGGGGACGGACAGTCGTTGCCATGACGGACTACTACCGCGACCAGTCGCAGCCCCCGCCGCCCACCGACCCCTACTCCACGGCGTACGGCACGGGTGCGTGGCCGCCGCCTCCGCAGCAGGCCGCCGCCGGGTCCCGGGCGCGCGCCAGGCGGCCGGTGGCGCTCCTCGTCGCGGTGGCGATCGTGGCGGCGGCGGTCGGGGGCGGGGCGTCCGCGCTCGTGGACCGGTTCACCGGGGACGGCGGCGGCACGGACGGGACCGGGGTGGCCGGGACCAATGTGGCGCGCAGCAGCACGGGCACGGTCGCCGGGGTCGCCCAGGCCGTGTCTCCGAGCATCGTGGAGATCAGGGCGGAGACGGCTTCGGGGCAGTCGACCGGCTCGGGCGTGATCATCACCGGGGACGGCGAGATCGTCACGAACAACCACGTCCTGTCGGGCGCTGACGCGGTGAAGGTACGGCTCAGCGACGGGAGGACGTACACCGCCGATGTCGTCGGCACCGCCCCGGACAAGGACCTCGCGCTGGTCAAGCTCCGGGGCGCGAGCGGTCTGAAGGCGGCGGCTCTCGGTGACTCGGACCAGCTGAAGGTGGGCGAGGAGGTCGTCGCGATCGGCTCGCCGGAGGGGCTGACCGGCACGGTGACCAGCGGGATCGTCTCGGCGCTCGACCGGGATGTGACCGTCGCCAAGGAGCCCGGGCCGGGGCAGGGGCGGCAGCCGGACGGGGAGTGGCCCTTCGAGTTCGGCGGGCAGCAGTTCAACGGGGACACGGGTGACTCGAAGACCACGTACAAGGCCATCCAGACGGACGCCTCCCTCAATCCCGGGAACTCGGGCGGCGCGCTCATCAACATGAGCGGGCAGATCGTGGGGATCAACTCCGCGATGTACTCGCCGAGCGCCTCCAACGGCTCCACCGCGGGCAGTGTCGGTCTCGGGTTCGCCATCCCGGTCGACACGGTGAAGGGCGTTCTCGATGACCTCCGCTCCGGCGGTTAGAACCTCCCCTCCGGATCCCGCCGGGCCCGTGTGCCCGGACCCCGGGCCCGGCCCCGGTCACGACCCCGGCCCGTACAGCGCGTGGGACGCTGAAGGCATGACTGATTCGCGTGAGGGCGACCGCATCCTCGTCGTCGACGACGAGCCCGCCGTCCGAGAGGCGCTCCAGCGCAGTCTGGCGTTCGAGGGGTACGGCACCGAGGTCGCCGTCGACGGGCTCGACGCGCTGGAGAAGACGGACGTGTACCGCCCCGACCTGATCGTGCTCGACATCCAGATGCCGCGTATGGACGGGCTGACCGCCGCCCGCCGGCTGCGGGGTTCCGGCTCGACCGTGCCGATCCTGATGCTGACCGCGCGCGACACCGTCGGCGACCGGGTCACCGGACTGGACGCGGGCGCCGACGACTACCTGGTCAAGCCGTTCGAACTGGACGAGCTGTTCGCCCGGATCCGCGCGCTGCTGCGGCGCAGTTCGTACGCCATGGGCGGCGGCGCGGACGGCGACGGTGACCAGGACGTCCTGGGGTTCGCGGATCTGAGGATGAATCTGGCGACGCGTGAGGTCCACCGCGGCGGCAGGCCCGTCGAGCTGACCCGTACCGAGTTCACGCTCCTCGAACTGCTGCTCGCGCACCCCCGGCAGGTGCTGACCCGGGAGCAGATCCTCAAGTCCGTGTGGGGCTTCGACTTCGAGCCCAGCTCCAATTCACTGGATGTGTATGTGATGTATCTGCGGCGGAAGACCGAGGCCGGCGGTGAACCCCGGCTGGTGCACACGGTCCGCGGGGTGGGGTACGTGCTGCGTACCGGCGGCGGTGAGGCGTGACGGGACTGGTCCACCGGTTCCGCAGCCTGCCGCTTCGATCCCGGCTCGCGCTGCTGGTGGCCGTCGCCGTCGCCGCGGCCGTCGCCGCCGTGTCGGTCGCCGCCTGGCTGCTGACCAGGACGCAGCTCAACGACGAGCTGAACACCTCGCTGAAGAACACCCGCGCGCCGGAACAGGTCGTACGGAACGCGCTGGTGGACTGCATCGACAACCCGGTGCCCCGGGAGGGGTCCGCGACGTTCGCGTACACCCAGGTCGTGCTGCACGACGGCTCCCGCTGCGTCTCCCAGTACGACCTGCCGGTGCGGGTCAAGGCGGTGGACGTCGGGGTCGCGAACGGCTCGCTGGAGTACGCCCTCCACGACAGTGTCACGAGCACCGGGCAGCCCGTACGGGTGCACACCACCTACACGACCGTCGGCGGGAACCGGGTGGCCGTCTCCGTGTCCCGGCCGCTGGACGAGATCAGCACCTCGCTGAACCGGCTCGCCCTGCTGCTGGCCGGACTCGCGGGCGTCGGGGTGCTGGGCGCCGGGGCTGCGGGACTGTGGGTGGCGCGGGCCGGGCTGAAGCCGGTGGACCGGCTCACCGAAGCGGTGGAGCATGTGGCGCGGACGGAGGATCTGGCCGTACGCATTCCCGCCGACGGCGACGACGAGATCGCCCGGCTGTCGCGCTCGTTCAACTCGATGACCGCGGCGCTGGCGTCCTCACGGGACCGGCAGGCCCGGCTGATCGCGGACGCGGGGCATGAGCTGCGTACGCCGCTGACGTCCCTGCGGACGAACATCGAACTCCTCGCGCGCAGTGAACGGACGGGACGGGCGATACCGCCCGCCGACCGTCTGGCGCTGATGGCGTCGGTGAAGGCGCAGATGGCGGAGCTGGCCGCGCTGATCGGCGACCTTCAGGAGCTGTCCCGGCCGGACGCGGCCCAGAGCGGGCCGCTGACCGTGGTGCCGCTGCACGAGATCGCGGAGACTGCGGTGAAACGGGTGCGGCTGCGGGGGCCGGAGCTCGTGTTCGCGGCGGATCTCGACCCCTGGTACGTACGGGCGGAGCCGGCCGGGGTGGAACGGGCGCTGGTCAATGTCATGGACAACGCGGTGAAGTTCTCGCCGGCGGGCGGGACGGTGGACGTCCGGCTCAAGGACGGCGAGCTGACCGTACGGGATCACGGGCCCGGCATTCCGGCCGATGAGCTGCCGCACGTCTTCGAGCGGTTCTGGCGCTCACCGTCGGCGCGGGCGCTGCCGGGGTCCGGGCTGGGGCTGTCGATCGTGGCGCGTACGGTGCAGCAGGCGGGCGGCGAGATCCGGCTGGAGCCCGCGGAGGGCGGGGGGACGGTGGCGGTCATCCGCCTGCCGGGGGCGGGGGAGCCGCCGCCGGAGCGGGTGTGAGAGGGCGCGGGTCCTCGACGGCCGGGAGCGGACACCGGCGTTCCGGCCGCGGGGAGGGAGCGTTAGCGCCCCCTCCCCTCTTCTGCGGATTTCGGCGGATCTCGGCTCTTCGGCGGATTTCGGCGGGTGCGGGCTACTTGACGACGGTGATGCGGCCGAGGGCCGGCGGCGCGAGGGGGGACGACGCGCTGGAGTGGGCGCCCAGGTAGGCGATCAGGACATCGAGGTCGGACGTGCCGACGAGCTTGTTGCTGTGCTCCTTCAGGACCGAGAATCCGTCGCCGCCGCCCGCCAGGAACTCGTTGAGGGCGACCCGGTAGGTCTTCGCCGGGTCGATCGCCTCACCGCCCAGCCTGATGGAGCCCGTCACGATCCGGTCCGCGCCCGCCTTGGTCAGATCGAGGGTGTAGGTGAAGCCCCGCGACACCTGAAGGATCTTCGGGGACGCCTGGTTCGGGCCGCTGACCTGCTGCCGGAGCGTGGTGATCAGCTGCGCTCCGGTGAGGTCGACGACGTTCATCATGTTGGTGAACGGCTGGACGGTGAACGCCTCGCCGTAGGTCACCACCCCGTCGCCCTCGCTCCCGGACGCCTTGTGGACCAGGGGCGCCCGGATGCCGCCCGGATTCATCAGCGCGAGCTGCGCACCGCCCTTGTCCGCGGGCGCGTGGGCTTCGAGCTGGGCGTCCGCGATCAGATTGCCCAGCGGGCGCTCCTCGGCGGCGGGGTTGTCGATGTCGGCCGAGACATGGCCGACGGGACGGTTGGCGACCGGCGCGGCCAGCGTGTTCCAGCGGTCGATCAGCCGGGTCATGTCGGCGGCCTTGGGCACGTCGCGGGTGACGACGTGGTTGGCCGCGGCGACGGAGGTACGGACGATGTCCCTGGTACGGCGGTCGTACGTCAGCGTCGTGTCCGTGTACAGCCGTCCGGCGGAGGCCGCCGAGGTGACCGTGCGCGGCTTGCCCGCCGGGTCCGCGACGGTGCACGCGTACGCCTGGTGGGTGTGGCCGGTGACCAGGGCGTCGACCTGCGGGCTGACCTTCTTGGCGATGTCGACGATCGGGCCGGAGATGCCGTCGCCGGGACCCGGGCTGTCGCAGTCGTAGTTGTACGAGGAGGAGGCCGGTGCCCCGCCCTCGTGCAGCAGCGCGACGATGGACTTGACGCCCTTGCGCTCCAGGATCCTGGTGTACTTGTTGATCGCCTCGATCTCGTCGCCGAACTTCAGGCCCTTGATGCCCGCGGCGTTGACGATGTCCGGTGTGCCCTCCAGGGTCACGCCGATGAAGCCGATCCGGACGCCGTTGCGCTCCCAGATGACGTACGGGTCGAGCAGCGGCCGTCCGTTCTTCTCGTGCGTCACATTGGCGGTGAGATAGGGGAAGTCGGCGCCCTTGAACTTCTTGCCCTGCTCGAAGCAGCCCTCGGTGGGGTGACAGCCGCCGTTCTGGATACGGGCCAGCTCCACGGCGCCCTCGTCGAACTCGTGGTTGCCCACGGAGGTGACGTCGAGTTTCAGCCGGTTCAGCGCCTCGATGGTGGGCTCGTCGTGGAAGAGGCCGGAGAGCATCGGGGTGGCGCCGATCAGATCACCGGCGGCGGCGGTGATGGAGTAGCGGTTGCCCTCGCGCGCCTCGCGCAGATGGGTGGCGAGGTACTCGACACCGCCCGCGTCGACGGTCCGGGTCGTGCCGTCGGGGTTGGTGTGGGTGACCCGGCCGCCCGAGCCGGACGGCGGCTGGAGATTGCCGTGCAGGTCGTTGAAGGACAGCAACTGCACGTCGACGGTGCGGCCGTGGCTGTGGCCCCGGTCCCGGTGCTCCCGGCTCTCCTGGGCGCCCGCCGGCACCGCGGCGACCAGCGCGCCGACGGTGGTCAGTCCGGCGACCGCGGCGAGGATACGGCGGCGACTCTTGTGGGGCCTGGGGGGTCTCGTCCTGTGCGGGCTGGCTGACATCTTTCCCCTTGATGGCTCGTTGACGGCTCGTTGACGGCTCGGCGGGTGATGGAGCGCTGCGAGCGGCAGCCTAGGGTCAACGCGCGTAGCGCAACAGGGGGAAGGGGTGACGACCTGGTTACCTTCACCCGCTTCTTCCGGCCATCGGAAGGAGCGGAACCAACGGGACCGCACCTGTGTGCGGGGTGCGGGCCGGGGGGGGGGGGGGGGGGGGGGGGCGGGCGGGGGGGGGGGGGCCCCCCCCCCCCCCCCGCCCCGGGTGCCGAGCCGGTACAGGCCCCGCATCCCTTGGGCGAGTGAGCCGAAGGGCCGCGCGGGGTACCGGCAGGCGAGCCGGGGCCAAGCGGGAAGCCGAGCACGCGGAGACCCTCGCCCCTTGGGCGAGTGAGCCGAAGGGCCGCGCGGGTGTCGAAAGGGAGAGCGCGCGGAGATCCTGAGGAACGAAGGATCGAGCACGGTCGACCGTCGACACACGCTGAAGCGGCCCGGAGGCGAACCGAGCCACAAAAAATGGGAGGAGCCACAAAAAAATCAGCTCCCTCCGGGCCGTTCGATGGCCATCTTCGGGAGGACCTTCGCGAGCGGCCCCGGCAGCCACCAGGCCCGCCGGCCGAACAGCTCCATCGCCGCCGGGACGACGAGGCAGCGGATCACCACCGCGTCCAGCAGGATCGCCGCCGCGAGGCCCAGGCCGAACTGCTGGAGCATGCGGCCCGGGCTCAGGACGAAGGCCGCGAACACCACGATCATGATGGCCGCGGCGGCCGTGATCACCTTGCCGGTGGCGGCCAGCCCCTCGCGTACCGCGCCCGAGTGGTCCCGGGTGCGCTCCCACTCCTCGTGGATACGGGAGATCAGGAAGACCTCGTAGTCCATGGAGAGCCCGAACACGATCGCGAAGATCATCACGGGGATGAACGCCTCGATGGGTCCGGGCTCCACACCGAACCAGCCGTGCTGGAAGACGAGCGTGATCGTGCCCAGCGCGGCGGCCACGGACAGCAGATTGAGCAGCGCGGCCTTCAGGGGGATCAGCAGCGAACGGAACACCGCCATCAGCAGCAGCGTCGACAGCCCCACCACGATCGCCACGAACAGCGGCATCCGGGACGACACCGCGTCGGCGAAGTCCTGGGTCGCGGCGGTCGCTCCGCCGACCAGGTACTCCGCGCCCGTCTCCCGCCCCAGCGGCGGCAGGACCTCGTCGCGCAGGGTGTGGACCAGATCGGCCGTGCCCTCGTCCTGCGGCGCGGTCGTGGGGAAGACGATGACCGTGGAGACCGCGCCGTCCTCCGTGGGCAGCGGCGGAGTGGTGGCGGCGACCCCGTCCGTACGGTCCAGGGCGGACCGCAGCCGCTGGGCGGCGGCCTCGTCGCCCCGGCTGACGACGACGAGCGGCCCGTTGAAGCCGGGCCCGAAGCCCTCGGCGAGCAGGTCGTACGCCTGGCGGCTGGTGGTGTCGGCACCGTCGTTGCCCGCGTCGGCGAAGCCGAGGCGCAGCCCGAGCGCGGGCGCGGACAGCGCGAGCAGCGCGATGACGGAGGCCAGCAGCGCGGGCAGCGGGTTGCGCTGCACGGCGGTGGCCAGCGCACGCCAGCGGTTGCCCTCCCGCCTGCCCTTCGCCTTCGCCCTGGCCGCGCGCCGGAGCACCTGGCGCTGGATGCGCGCGCCGAACACCGCCAGCAGTGCGGGCAGCAGCGTCAGGGACGCGGCCATGGTGACCAGCACCGTCAGCGCCACGGCCAGCGCGACGCCCTGGAGCGACCCGAGGCCGAGAGCCACCAGCCCCAGCAGCGCGATGATCACGGTGCAGCCGGCGAAGAAGACGGTCCGCCCGGCGGCGTCCAGGGCGGTACGGACGGCCGCGTCCCGGTCGGCGAGCGCTGCGGCTCCGCCGGTACGGGCCGATCCGGGGTTCCGTTCGGCGGCCCGGATCAGTTCGTGGCGGTACCGGTAGAAGATGAGGAGCGCGTAGTCCACGCCGACGCCCAGCCCGACGAGCATCATGATCGGCGGGGTGAAGTCCGCGACGGTGAACACCCGGGAGGCCAGCGCGATCAGCCCGATCGCGCTGCCCACCGCGAACAGCGCGGTCACCAGCGGCACGGCCGCCGCCAGCAGCGAGCCGAACAGCAGCACCAGGATGACGAGAGCGGCGAGGATTCCGGCGCCTTCGGCCCCGCCGCCCGACTCCTCCTGGGCCCCTCTGACGGCGTCCCCGCCGAGCTGGACCTCCAGCCCGTCCGCCGCCGCGGCCCGCGCGGTGTCGATGATCGCGGTGACCTCCGCCTTCGGCACCTCCTCGGCCTTGCCGTCGAGGGTGACGGTGGCGTAGCCGATGGTGCCGTCCTTCGAGAGGGCGGAGGTGTCCTCGTACGGGCTGCGGACGTCCGCGACCCCGGGGAGGCCGCGTACGGTCGCGAGCATCTTCTCGACGCCGTCGCGCCGGGCGTTCAGCCCGCCGCCGTCCTTGAAGACGATCTGCACACTGTCACCCGCCTGCGCGGAACCGTGTTCGCGCAGCAGATCGGTGGCGGTCTGGGAGTCCGTGCCGGGCAGCGAGAAGTCGTTCTGGTACCTGCTGCCCACGGCCTGGGAGGCGGCGGTGATCGCCGCGACGACCAGGAGCCACAGGAGCAGCGCGCCCCAGCGGCGCCGCTGCGCCCAGGAGGCGAGCCGCGCGAACACCCCCGCGCGGTGGGTGGCGGGCGCCGTCCTGCCGTTCGCCGGGGTCATGACCGCCGCCCCCGCCCCGCGAGCCGTACGGCGACGACCGTGCCGACGACGGCGCAGACCACCGGTGCGCCGATGAGGAACGGGGCCGGCAGCACGGAGCCGTCCTCGTCCGGCGTCCAGCCCAGCACGGAGCCGAGGAACACGGCCACCAGTTCGGCCACGAGGAATCCGGCGGCTCCCCCGGCCAGTGTTCCGACAACCGCTGCGCCCGCCTTGCCCGGCGGAAAGTGTGCGTGTGTGCTCATGCCCCTCAGGCTCGGGTCACGGTACGCGCGCGGGCGTCGGCCGGGAGCGGACAGTGGGCATACGACGGCGGTAGCGGATGACCGTGGCACGCGTACACCCGCGGTTGCGGTCGGCGGCTGTGGCGCCACCGTGAGGAACCCCGCACCACAGGGCCCCGGGGTCCCCGGCACCGCGAGCGCACGCGGACCGGCGAGCGCCGCCCGTACCTGCGAACCCGCCCCGCACCACCGGCCGTCGGCACTCCCGGCACGCGCCCCGCCCCCGAGGTCAGCCCCGCGGCCCCTGATCCGGCCCCGGGATCAGCCCCGCGGCCCCGCGCCCCCGGGGTCAGCCGCCCAGCCACCCCGGGCGGACCATGCCCGACTCATAGGCCAGGATGACCAGTTGCGCGCGGTCGCGGATGTCGAGCTTGGTCATGATGCGGCTGACGTGGGTCTTCGCGGTCGAGGGGCTCAGTACCAGCCGCTCGGCGATCTCGTCGTTCGTGAGGCCCGCCGCGACCAGGTGCATCACCTCGCGCTCCCGCCCGGTGAGCGCGTTCAGCCGGGGACTCGGGGAGGGCGCTTTGACGCGTCCGGCGAACTCGGAGATCAGCCGGCGGGTGATCCCGGGGCTGATCAGGGCGTCGCCGCGCGCGGCCACCCGTACCGCGTGGACGAGTTCCTCGGGCTCGGTGTCCTTGACGAGGAAGCCGCTCGCCCCGGCGCGCAGCGCGCCGTACACGTAGTCGTCCAGGTCGAAGGTGGTGAGGATGACGACCTTGACGGCGTCGAGCCGCGGGTCCGCGCCGATACGGCGGGCCGCCTCCAGCCCGTCGACACCGGGCATCCGGATGTCGAGGAGGACGACGTCGGGGCGCAGTTCACGGCACGCGGCGACGGCCTCGGCGCCGTCGCCCGCCTCGCCGACGACCTCGAAGTCGTCCTCGTCCTCCAGGATCGACCGGAATCCGGCGCGTACGAGACGCTGGTCGTCGGCCAGCAGAACTCTGATCATGGCAGTGGTGACACTCCGTTCCTGTGGGACGCGTACGGCAGCCGGGCCCGTACCCCGAAGCCCTCCCGCAGGGGCCCCGCGGTCAACTCCCCGCCGAGGGCGCGGGCGCGCTCCCGCATTCCGGTGATACCGCTGCCGACGGCGCCGGTGCCGTGGAGCGCGGCGCCCTGGCCGTTGTCGGTGACCTCGACGGTCAGCTCCCGGGGTCCGTAGCCGACCTGGATGGTCGCGGCCGTGGCGCGGGCGTGGCGGGTCACATTCGTCAGGGACTCCTGGAGGATGCGGTACGCGGCCAGATCGACCTCGGTCGGCAGGGGGCGGCGCTCCCCGCCGACCCGCGTCCGCACATCGAGTCCGGCGAGCCGCGCCGACTCGACCAGTTCGCCGACCCGGTCGAGTCCCGGCGCGGGCGCGGTCGGCGCCGCCTCGCCGGACTCCCGCAGCACGCCCAGGGTCGCCCGGAGATCCCGCAGGGCCTCCCGGCTGGAGTCCTTGATCGCGGCGAGGGCCTCCTCGGCCTGCGCGGCCCCGGCGGCGCGATCCTTGCGCAGACGGCGCAGCGCGGCGGCGGACTGGACGTTCACGAGGGAGATGTGGTGCCCGATGACGTCGTGCAGTTCGCGCGCGATCCGCAGCCGCTCCTCGCTCACCGCGCGCTGCTCCACCTCGCGGGCGTGGACGAGGCGGCTGTGCCGCAGCCGGCCGAGCGCGACGACGCCCACGATCCAGCCGGTCAGCATGAACAGGGCGACGCTGTTGACGTCCTCGTTCCCGGAGAGCGTGCCGATCCCGGTGGCGATGAGCGTCAGGGACGCCAGGGCGACGGCCGCCTGGAGCCGCCCCTCGGCGGCGACGGCGTACAGCGCCACGACCACACAGACCAGCAACGGCCCGTCATAGGTGCTGGTGAGGTAGTACGCGGCCCCGCCGGCGATCGTGAACGCGGCGACGGCCACCGGGTGGCGCCTGCGGAAGTACAGCGACCCGCAGACGAGGACGAGGAGGGTCCAGCCGAGGACCGTGGCCGGCCACGGCTCCTCCCGTTCCCCGATCAGCGACCGGAGGCTGCCGACCGACACCAGCGCCAGGACACCCGTGGCGACGGCCGCGTCCGCCGCGCGCCCGTGCGGCAGCCCGAGCCCCAGACGGGACAGCGCTCCAGCAAACATGTGGTCAGCCTAGGGCGGGGGACGGGTGGGCGCCTCCGTCCGTACGGCGGAAACGGATCTGCCCGTTCGACAACCACGGGGGTACGCGAGGCCCGTGGACCCGCAACCACTGGGGTAGGCACGGTGTCAGCCGGGGCCCGATGCCGCACGCGCTCCCGGCCCCGACGCTGGGCACCATGAACGCACCGCGGACCGATCTCTCCCTCACACAGCGGCTGCGCGCCCTCAACCGGCCCCTGGTGGCCGTGCTGACGGCCGTCGCGCTCGTCCGCCCGCTGATGTCGACCGCCGGGCTCAGCGACGCGCTGGGCAAACCGGCGACCCCGCTGATCCTCACGGCGGTCATCTCGCTGACCTGGATTCTCACGGTCGGGCTGCGCCGTGACCGCGATCCGCTGCTGACACTGGTGGTCACGGGCCTCGCCTACGCCCTGGCGGTGACGGTCCTGAGCGCCGTCCTGTCCCCCATCCTGCTCGGCCGGCTGGAGGGCCCGCTGGCACGGCCGTACGCGCTCGTCCCGCTGTGTCTGGTCAACGCCCTGTGGGGCGCCGCCTGCGGGGCGCTGGCGATGGGTGTACGCCGGATGCGCGGCACGCCCTCCTGAGACGGAGGCCGGAAGTCGGCCCTCCGCGCGGGCACGTCCCGGGCGCGACGGCGCGGAGGTCCCGTACGCGCCCGCGGGTGTGTGTTCGGTGAGGTGGCGCGAGCCGGGGCGGCCGGCACCCGGGGCAGGCGACCGGGCGGGCGACTCCGGGGGCGAGCCGGGCGACCCCCGGGGCGGGCCGCCGCACCGGCCGCGCCTTTCGTGTCGTCCGCCGTCCGCTCTCCGGGCCCGCCCGGTGCCTCCGTGCCGGGGGCCGCCCGTCCCCGGCCCGGAATCCGCCGCGCCGGGTCCGTTGGGCGGGGTGGGTTGCGCCGGGTCCGCTACGCCGCCGGGACGGGGTCGCCGTGGGCTTCGAGGATGGTGACCTGGAGGGTGAGCATCAACTCGTCCACCAGCCAGGCGATCTCGTCGGACCGGTCCATGTTCTGCCAGTTGGCCGTGACGACGATCAGGCTCCGCAGTCCGGGCGGGGCCACGGCGTACCGGACGGTCCCGCTGTCCTGGTGCCAGAGCCCCAGCATCTGTTTGGTCCGCACCTTGGACCGCACGCGTACCGCGGGACCCGAGGGGAGGTCCGGATAGGTGACCTCGTTCTCCCCGGTGGTCTCGACGCCCGCCCAGTTCAGCAGGAGGGTGTGGACCTCCGCCCGGCGCGGCCGCGTCGGGCCCTCCTCCCGGTACGAATCGATCACGAAGTCGGCCAGTGCCTCGCCGTTCTCGGCGTAGCACACGGCCGCCATGATCGGCCCGCCGTCATTGAGCCGGACGGCACGCTCGACCAGATCCGCGAAGAACGCCCCTTTGTCGATCGTCATGGCCCGCGCGCCGCGCAGTCCCACGATCTGCCCGGCCAGCGCCTCCGCTTCGGCCGTCGTCCCCGTACGCAGCGTCATGTCGACCCAACCGGGCCCGAGTTCGATGCTGCACTCGAACTCCTCATCGGCTAGAGGGGATTCCTCGTCCTGTGCGGTCATCTCTCGTTCCTACCAGAGAGCGCCGTGCCCAGGATGATTATCCGGACCATCTCGGTGGTCAAGAGGAGAAGGATCTCGTCCGGTTCCGTTCGAACGGCCGCGGTGGTACGTGACATGGCTCACGGGACGTCGTCCCGCCGGGTCAGGACGAGGAAGGTGACGGGGCGTACGGCCCATTCGAAGTGGACGCCGTCGACGGCGGTGTACGCGAACGCGACCGGCTGCCCCCGGTGGAGGGAGGCGAGCGCCCTGATGTCCCCCGGGCGCGGGTCGCCCGTCCCGTCGTCCTGGTCGTCGAGCGCGTCGAGCATCGCGCGGCGCTGGCGCGGCCGCATCCGGGAGGCGGTGGCGTGCACGGACTCCCGGATCATGCGGATGGCCTCCCGCGGGGAGGCGGGGGCCCGCAACTCCTGGGGCTGCGGGGTGCGTTCGTGATCACCGTCCCCGTCGCCGTCGGGACAGGGGGCGCAGAGCAGTGACTCGAACCAGAGGCCGGACCGGATGAGCGGGGCGGGAGCCGGCCGGGCCGGTCGCGCTGTCCCCCGCGGGGATGTCGAGAGGGGCGGCATGTGCATGTCTCGCCTCCTGAAGCATCGGCATGAGGTGCCCCTCCCGCGCGCTGACCGGCGACGCGGGCGGAGGAACCGGCGAATCCCCTCGCAGGCGCGGAGCAGGGGAGCCACACCGCGGCCGGGCATGCTCCTGCCGGATCAGGCCCGCAGCGGCGACGCACAGCGACCGTAGCGCTACAGCATGCAGTGGCGCAACAGTGGGACGGCACACTGTTGCACCGGCATATGCCGGGCGCCCCTCACCCGGGGGAGAGGGGCGCCCGGACGTGCGCGCGCATCAGACCAGGTGGTCGAACTCCCCTGCTTTGACACCGAGGATGAACGCACGGAGCTTGTCGACGGAGGTGGTGATGATCCGGTCGGGATCGTCGCTCTCACGCATTTTGATCAGGCCGTCCACGCTGGCCAGCTCCACACAGTCCGGGTTGTTGTCCGGCCCCGAGAACGAGGACTTCTGCCAAACTATTCGGTCGGTCATGCGCCTTGACTCACATTTCCCTTGCGATGCGTCGGATGGTTTTACGTGACTCGTCCGGGGTGAGCGTGATCTCTCTGACCGAGTCGAGCAAGGATCGATACCACACCAACTGCGCCTCCGCGTCCAGAAATCCACCGTCGAATGCGCTGTCTATCTGGACGGTGTCGAGCGGGGGGATGGAGGCTCCCGCGTACAGCATCGACTGCACCGAGCCCGTGATCTGCGCGCCGAAGGGGATGACCCGTACGGTCACGCTCGGCCACATCGACACCTCGTGGAGGAATTCGAGCTGGTCGCGCATGGTGTCGGTGGCGCAGTACCGCATGCGCAGGGCGGCCTCGTGGACCAGGGCCTCGAACTCCGGGGGCCGCGGCCGGTCGAAGATGCCCCGCCGGGCCATACGGTGCTCCACACGCGGATTCAGCTCCGCGGCCGGCAGGTCCAGAACACCGCCGAGAATCAGCTCCCGGGCGTATTCCTTCGTCTGGAAGAGGCCGGGAATGTGCAGCATATGGATTCGACGCATGTATGTCGCATGATGTTCGAGTTCCGCGAGATCCAGGAAGCCGGGCGGAAGGACACCCCGGTACTCCTCCCACCAGCCCTTGGTGCGCTCCTCGGCCATCGCCGCCAAGGCGTCGACGAGATGCCTGTCCGTCGCGGAATAGTGGGACGCGAGACGGCGGACCCGTTCGGCGCTGACGCCGTAGCGGCCCGACTCGATATGACTCATCTGCGCCCGCTCGCCGCCCAGGAAGGCCGCCGCGGTGCTGCCCGTCATGCCCGCCCGCTCGCGCAGCTTCCGCAGCTCGGCTCCCAACCGCTTCTGCCGGGCGGTCGGATAGCTCCTCGGCGGCATGACGCCCTCCCCTTCCCGTGGATACGAGTGTGCGCCCCACTCTGCCACGGGTCCACCCGTCGGGATGCGACAGCCGTACCACTGTTGCACCGCCCCCGGGCCGGGCCCGCCACGGCACCCGTCCGGCACCCGGCGGCGGTCGGCACAGGCCCTTCTGAGTGCCCGTCAGGGAGTGGGGACGGCGCCGAATCATCGCTCGGGCAGTGATCGCGGTGACACATATCGGCCGGGCAACAGGGTGTTACTGTCACGCCGTGGAAGCCGACGGAGCCGTGCTCCTGACCTGGCGGAATCTCGCTCTCGCCGATGAGACGGTCCGCCGGGCGCTCGACAGCCGCCTCTCCGAGGAGGCCGCGTGCTCCCTCCTGGAGCACGACCTCCTCGCCGGGGTGTCGGCCGCGCCCGAACGCGGTCTGCGGATGCGGGAGCTGGCCGGCCGGCTCGGTGTGACACCCGGGGGCCTGACCCGGATCGTCGACCGGCTCGTCTCGCGCGGGTGGATCGAGCGGAACCGGCCGTCGAGCAATCGGCGCGAGGTGTACGCCGCCCTCACCCACGACGGACGGCAGGCGATGACCCGCGCGCGGGCCACCCACCTCCGCGTCCTCGACGAAACCCTCGGCCGCCACCTCGACCGGACCGAACTGGCGCAGCTGAGCCGCATCTCCGCCAAGCTCCTCACGGGCCTCACCACCCCCGGCCCGCCCCCCGGCTAGACCCGCCCCGGGGCCCGGGCGCCGGGGTTCAGGCGCCGGGGCTCAGCCCGGCACCGTCACCGCTTGCGGCCGTACGTCCGCACCAGCACCCCGTTCCCGAACGCCCGCACCGACTCCAGCGTGAACTCCCTGGGCGTGAAGCCGGCGCCGAACATCGGCATCCCGGAGCCGTACACCTCCGGATACGTCTTGATGACCAGCTCGTCGATCTCGTCGAGCAGCTCGCCCGCGATCCGCGACCCCCCGCAGAGCCAGATGCCGAGCCCGCCGCCCTCCGCCTTCAGCTCGCGGACCCTGCCGACGAGATCGCCGGAGATCAGCTCCACATGGGGGTCGGGCGACTTCTCGATCGTCCGGGAGGCGACGATCTCGCGCATCTGTCCGTACGGAGAGGTCGTACCGACGTCCAGCGCCAGCTGATAGCTGGCCCGCCCCTGGATCACCGTGTCGAAGTGCTTGTTCTCCATGTCCTGGAGGCCGAGGACCGTCCGGCCCTCGGAGGAGATCGTCTCCGGGTACTCCGCCGTGAGGAAGGCCAGGAACTCCTCGTCGACGAACCTGAACATGGACGAGGCGTCACCGCCCGGGTCCCCGATGAAGCCGTCGATCGAGCAGGCGATGAAGTAGGTGAGCTTGCGCAAGGTGTTCCCCGTTCCTTCCGAGACCGCAACCACTTCGAATATAGTGCTTCACATGTAGTGGTTAAGGCAAGCGCCATGACCGACACCACATGCCAGGAGGCAGCCGCACATGGTCAGCAACCCCGGGCGAAGGACCGCCCTCGTCGACGCCGCCATCGAGGTGCTCGCCCGCGAGGGCGCGCGCGGGCTCACCTTCCGCGCGGTCGACAAACAGGCCGGCGTCCCCGTCGGCACGGCGTCCAACTACTTCACGAGCAGAGACGATCTGTTCACCCAGGCGGGCAGCCGGATCCATGTGCGGATGACCCCCGACCCGTTCCAGGTCGACGAGACCATGCGCGCGGCGCCCGACCGCGAGCTGGTCAAGGAGCTGATGCGCTGGCTGGTGCGCCGGATGACCGATGAGCGCACCGGCTATCTCGCCCTGCTGGAACTGCGGCTGGAGGCCACCCGCCGCCCCGCCCTCCAGATCGAGCTGAACCGCGCCGTCCGCGCCGCCTTCGACGAGGGCGTCCGCTTCCATCTGGACTTCGGCCTGCCGGGCGACGAGGACACCGTGCTCGTCCTCTACCTCGCCATGACCGGGGTGCTGCTGGAGCACTTCACCCTGCCCGGGATGCTCTCCGACCGGGAGCTGGACGCGATCGTGGACACCGTCGTCAGCCGGGTCGTCCCGCCGCGCTGACCCGGGCACCCCGGTCGGCCGGGCCGCCGCCGTAGGCTCGTGGCATGACGACTGACGCAGTGATTCCGGAGCCCGGCCGGCAGATCGAGAGCCTCGACGCACTGACACCCGAGCGGGCCGAGGACGTGCTGGCCATGCTCGCCGAGGCCGCCGCCGCGGACGGAACCCAGGCCGTCTCCGAGCAGGGCAGGCTGCAGCTCCGGGGCGGAAAGCGGGAGGGCGTACGGCACCTCCTGCTCACCGTCGGCGGTGAACTGGTCGGATACGCGCAGCTGGAGGACACCGATCCGGTGGAGGCCCCGGCCGCCGAGCTGGTCGTCCACCCCTCCCACCGGGGCCGCGGACACGGCCGGGCCCTCGGGAACGCGCTGCTCGCCGCCTCCGGCAAGCGGCTGCGGATGTGGGCGCACGGCGGCAAGTCCGCCGCCCGGCATCTGGCCCAGGTACTCGGTCTGACCCTCTTCCGCGAACTGCGGCAGATGCGGCGGCCCCTGAGCCCGCCGGACATCGACGAGCCGGTGTACCCGGCCGGGGTGAGCGTACGCACCTTCGTCCCCGGCCAGGACGACGCCGCCTGGCTCGCGGTGAACGCCGCCGCCTTCGCGCACCACCCCGAACAGGGCTCCCTCACCCAGCGGGACCTCGACGACCGGATGAGCGAGCCCTGGTTCGACCCCAAGGGGTTCTTCCTCGCCGAACGGGAGGGGAAGATCGTCGGCTTCCACTGGACGAAGGTCCACGCCACCGAGCAGCTCGGCGAGGTGTACGTCGTCGGCATCCGGCCCGACGCGCAGGGAGGCGGCCTCGGCAAGGCGCTCACCGCGACCGGGCTGCGCCATCTCGCCGCGCAGGGGCTGCCGACCGCGATGCTCTACGTCGACGCGGACAACACGGCGGCCGTGACCGTGTACGAACGGCTGGGCTTCTCCACGTACGAGGTCGACCTGATGTACCGCACCGAGACCTGATGTACCGGACCTGGCATACGGACCTGGTGTCCCGCACCACGGGCTGACGCACCGCACCACGGGCGGGTCCCCACCGGGTCCGCCCCGGAGCGCCCGGGTCGCCCGTGCCGGGGCACTCCCGGGGCGCCCGGGCGACGGCCGGCCACCCCGGCCCACCGCCCGGGGCGCCCGGCCGCCGCACCCCGCCCGGTCGGCGCGGCCCTGCCCGCGCGACTCGACCCCGCGCGGGCAGGGCCGTCCGTACCACCGGTCCGTACAGTCCCCGACACCGACTCCACACGGAGAGCAACAGGGAACTCACCTCCGGTGACCACCGCGGCCGATGTCCGGAATCCGCCCACGCGCGGCCCCGGAGGCCCCCACCGGCCCGGATGCCCCCGACTCTCCGGCGAGGGCCCGCCTCCGGTTCCCGTATGTCATGTCGTCGTTACCGGGCATTCAGACTGTCTTGCGACCCTCGCCCCATGCAGCCAGCTGTGCCCGACTCCGTCCCCCCGCCACGGACAGGCTCCCCCAACGGGAAAATCCACCTCCTCCCGGCACTCTCCGACGCGCCTGTCACCCCTTCCACGCGGAAGAATGGGTTTATGAGTCAGCAGCCTGCCGAGGCATCGGTTCAGCACCCCCAGCCGTCCGTCGGTTCGATCGCCGCGCACCGGCCGCACACCGTCGCCGCCACGGTGTCGGATCTGGAGCCGGATCTCGACGCGGATCTCGACGGGTACGAGGAAGACCACAACGGCTCCGGCACGGAGCTTCCCCCCGGGCGGTTCCTGGACAGGGAGCGCAGCTGGCTCGCGTTCAACGAGCGGGTGCTCGAACTGGCCGAGGATCCCGCCACCCCGCTACTCGAACGGGCTAACTTCCTCGCGATCTTCGCGTCCAACCTGGACGAGTTCTTCATGGTCCGGGTCGCGGGACTCAAGCGCCGCATCGCCACCGGGGTCGCCACCCGGTCCGCGTCCGGCCTGCAGCCGCGCGAGGTCCTGGATCTGATCTGGACGCGCTCGCGCGAGCTCATGGCCCGGCACGCCGCCTGTTTCCAGCAGGACGTGTCCCCCGCGCTCGCCGAGGAGGGCATCCACCTCATCCGCTGGCCGGACCTCACGGAGAAGGAGCAGGCGCGCCTGTTCACCCTGTTCCGGCAGCAGATCTTCCCGGTGCTGACCCCGCTGGCGGTGGACCCGGCGCACCCCTTCCCGTACATCTCCGGGCTGTCGCTCAACCTCGCGGTCGTGGTGCGCAACCCGGTCAGCGGCCATCGCCACTTCGCCCGGGTCAAGGTGCCGCCGCTGCTGTCCCGCTTCCTCGAAGCCTCCCCGCAGCGCTACGTACCTCTTGAGGACGTCATAGCGGCTCATCTGGAGGAGCTGTTCCCCGGCATGGAGGTGCTGGCGCACCACATGTTCCGGGTCACGAGGAACGAGGACCTGGAGGTCGAGGAGGACGACGCCGAGAATCTGCTCCAGGCGCTGGAGAAGGAGCTGATGCGGCGGCGCTTCGGGCCTCCCGTACGCCTGGAGGTCGAGGAGTCGATCGATCCGTACGTCCTCGATCTGCTCGTGCGCGAGCTGAAGATCTCCGACGCCGAGGTCTATCCGCTGCCCGGCCCGCTCGATCTGACCGGTCTCTTCGGCATAGCGGCACTGGACCGGCCGGAGCTGAAGTACCAGAAGTTCATCGCGGGTACGCACCGGGACCTCGCCGAGTTCGAGACGGCGTCCGCGCCCGACATCTTCATGGCGCTGCGCGAGCGTGACGTCCTGCTGCACCACCCGTACGACAGCTTCTCCACCTCCGTGCAGGCGTTCCTGGAGCAGGCCGCGGGCGACCCGGACGTCCTCGCGATCAAGCAGACGCTGTACCGCACGTCCGGCGACTCGCCGATAGTCGACGCGCTGATCGACGCGGCCGAGTCCGGCAAGCAGGTGCTCGTCCTCGTCGAGATCAAGGCCCGGTTCGACGAGCAGGCCAACATCAAGTGGGCGCGCAAGCTGGAGGAGGCGGGCTGCCATGTCGTCTACGGGCTCGTCGGCCTGAAGACGCACTGCAAGCTGTCCCTGGTGGTACGCCAGGAGGGCGAGATCCTGCGCCGTTACTCCCACGTCGGCACCGGCAACTACCACCCCAAGACGGCGCGGCTCTACGAGGACCTGGGGCTGCTGACCGCCGACCCCCAGGTCGGCGCGGACCTGTCCGACCTGTTCAACCGGCTGTCCGGCTACTCGCGGCGCGAGACCTACCGCCGGCTCCTCGTCGCGCCCAAGTCGCTGCGCGACGGTCTGGTCTCGCGGATAAACAAGGAGGCCGCGCACCACCGTGCCGGGCGGCCCGCGTATGTCCGTATCAAGGCCAACTCGATGGTCGACGAAGCGATCATCGACGCCTGTTACCGGGCGGCGATGGCCGGTGTGCCGGTGGACATCTGGGTACGGGGGATCTGCGCGATCCGGCCCGGCGTGCCCGGTCTCTCGGAGAACATCCGGGTGCGCTCGGTCCTCGGGCGCTTCCTGGAGCACTCGCGGATCTTCGCCTTCGGCAACGGCGGTGAGCCCGAGGTGTGGTTCGGCAGCGCCGATATGATGCACCGCAATCTGGACCGCCGTATCGAGGCGCTGGTGCGGGTCACCGACCCCGCCCACCGCGCGGCGCTCACCCGGCTCCTGGAGACGGGTATGTCCGACACCACCTCGTCCTGGCATCTGGGCCCGGACGGTGCCTGGACCCGGCACTCGACGGACGCGGACGGGCAGCCGCTGCGAAATGTCCAGGAGATGCTCATTGACGCCCGGAGGCGCAGGCGTGCACAGCCCTGATCTGTCGTCCCGTGTCCCGCGGCAGGGGCATGACGCCCCGGTGGGCTCCGGGGTTCCCGAACCGCCGGCCGGGGTCGTGGCCGCGGTGGCTCCGGCCGGGGTTCCGGTGGAGGCGGCGATTCCGGCCGGGGTTCCGGCAGAGGCACCGGCGGCGCCGGCCGGGGTGCCGGCCGCGACCGGTGGCCGGGCCGGTGCTCCCGTACGGGATTCCGCGGCGGGACCCGCGGGCGACACGCTCGCCGCGTATCTGCACGCGCGGGCGGGCGACTTCCTGCGCAGTCTGCGCCTGCACGGCGAGAGCGGGGCGGACACGGCCGCCGTGGCGGAGGCCGCCCGCTGTCTGCGGATGGCGTCCCGGCGCATCAGCGGCACCCTGCACACCTTCCGCCCGCTGCTCGACCCCGTGTGGGCGGACGGACTCCGGGCGGAGCTGGCCTGGCTCTCCGCCACGCTGGCCCGGGAACACGCCTGCACCTCACAGCTGAACCGGCTGCTGGACGCCCTGTCACGGCTGTCGGGGGTGTCACCGGCGCCCGCACCGCGCGGCGGACGGCAGGGGTCCGGACCGGCCGGGGGCCCTGGCGCGGGCACGGCCCCGGCGGCCGGCACCGTCACGGTCGGCGCCGCACGGGCCGGAGCACTGCTAGAGCGGCAGCTGACCCTGGCACGGACCCGGGCGCACTCCGCCGCGCTCCAGGCGCTCGGCTCCTCCCGCTTCCACGCGGTCGCGGACGCCGTCGCCGTGCTCGCCTCGGAACTGCCGCTCGGGCCGGTCGCGGCCTCACCGGCCGCCGAGGTGCTGTTCCCGTCGGCCGAAACGGCGGAACGGCGGCTGCTGGAGGCGGTGACCGCACTGCCGCTGAGCCGGGCGGGCCATCCGTACAACGCGGACGCGCTCGTCCACGGTCTGGCCGCCGCCCCGGCGGAGGAGTCCCAGGACGCGCCCTGGCACCAGGTCCGCCGGCTGCTGCGGCTGCACCGGTACGCCCTGGAGGTCCTGGAGGCCCTGCGCCCGGACGCCTCGGCCCCCGTCCTCACCCGGGCGGGCCGCCTGCTGGACCGCCACCGTGACGCCGCCGAGGCCGCGGAGGCCGCCGCGGCGGCGGCGCGCACCCCGCGCATCGCCCCGGCGACGGCGTACGCCCTCGGTGTCCTGCACGCCGATCAGCGCCATGAGGTCGAGGCGGCCCGGTTCGCGTTCCAGGAGATCTGGCCGGGCTCCATCGCGGTGAAGGCGAGGGCCTGATGGACGACACCACGATCCGGGCGGCGGGCTGCGTCCTGTGGCGCCGCTCCCCGTACGGGGCCGAGAGCCCGGAGATCTGTCTCGTACACCGGCCGAGGTACGACGACTGGTCCCACCCCAAGGGGAAACTGAAGCACGGTGAGGACGCGCGCGCCGGGGCCGTGCGCGAGGTGCTGGAGGAGACGGGCATGGCCTGCGACCTCGGCCCCTCCCTCCCCACGGCCCACTACCTGGTCGAGGGCCGCCCCAAGGAGGTCCGCTACTGGGCCGCGGAGGCGACCGGCGGGGTCTTCGCGCCGAACCGTGAGGTGGACCGGCTGCTCTGGCTCCCCCCGGCGGCGGCCCGCGAGCGGCTGACCCAGCCCCGGGACCGCGATCTGGTCGGGGACTTCCTCGACGCGCTGCACCGGGCGGGCGGGGAGCGGTGACTCGCTCCCGCGGGTGACCCTCTCCCGCCCGTGTGACCCGCCCTCACGGGTGACGGGCGCCGGGGGGTCATGTGCGGGGCGGGTGACGTGCGTGGGGCGGGTGGCCGGGCCCTTCGGCTCCTGACGCCCCGTCGGCCCGCCGTGGATCCCGTACCGGACCCCCGGGACGGAGAGCGGGTAGGGCACCCCACACCGGGACCCGGCCGTGAGACCGGGCTGCCGGGACCACGGCGGCGAGACCTGTACGGACCGGTGGGCCCGTACCCGACCACGGGACCCCGCACCGGACCCGTGGGCCCGTACCCAGCCCCAGGACCCCGCACCTGACCGTGGGCCCGTACCCGGGACCCGGGACGGGCGGCCCGGCCGTGCTGCACGCTCCCGGGCGACGGACCGCACTGCCGTACGAGAACGGTCGCTCCGTCACCCCGGTGGACGTCACCCATGTGCTCCTGGCACCCGTGCCACCCCCGGCACTAGGTTGCCGACAGTGCCCCCACCCACACAACCGGCCAGTGCCCCATGCCGCCCCACGCCGCCCGCAGGGCTCGGCCGCACCGGAGTGCACGGCGGTACCGGATCCTCACATTCCGGCCGCAGCTCTCCCCCGGCCCGGCGAACACCCCAGGCCACAAGGCCGGAGGGGGAGGTTCCGGCGCTCCGTGCGATCAAGCACCCAGCCGCCCGACACGGTTCACCTCCCGTTCACTCTCCCCCTCGGGACACGTCACCTGATCTGCCTAGTTTCAGCCGTACGAGGTAACCGGCACACGGCCGGCACACCCCACCACCGACACACGCCGCCCCACACGTCTCCGACATCGGTCAGCGTCCAGGCGGCTCCTGGAAGGAACACCCGAAAGTGAAGCTTCAGCGCAAGAACGGGCTTCGCGCCACCGCGCTCGGCGCCCTCGCCGTCACCGGCGCCCTGGTCCTCACGGCGTGTGGTTCGGACGACAACGCCGGAGGCACGAGCGGCACCGGCGACAAGACCAGCGCCGCTTCGAACATCAAGTGCGACGGCGCCAAGGGCAAGCTGCTCGCCTCCGGCTCCAGCGCGCAGAAGAACGCCATGGACCTGTGGGTCAAGAACTACATGGCCGCCTGCTCGGGCGTGGAGATCAACTACAAGTCGTCCTCCTCCGGCGAGGGCATCGTCGCCTTCAACCAGGGCACCGTCGGCTTCGCCGGCTCGGACTCCGCCCTCAAGGACGACGAGGTCGCCGACTCCAAGAAGATCTGCAAGAACGGCCAGGGCATCAACCTGCCCATGGTCGGCGGCCCGATCGCGATCGGTTACAACCTCTCCGGTGTCGACAATCTGAGCCTGGACTCCTCCACCATCGCCAAGATCTTCAACGGCAAGATCACCAAGTGGAACGACCCGGCGATCGCCAAGCTGAACGAGGGCGTGTCGCTCCCGGACAAGGCGATCCAGGCGTTCCACCGCTCCGAGGACTCCGGCACCACGCAGAACCTCGGCAAGTACCTCGGCAAGACCGCGAAGGCCGACTGGCCGTACGAGGCCGAGAAGAAGTGGCCCGCGCCCGGCGGCCAGGCCGCCTCCGGCTCCTCCGGTGTCGCCGCGCAGGTCAAGCAGGTCGACGGCGCGATCGGCTACTTCGAGCTGTCGTACGCCACCTCGCAGTCCATTCCCACGGTCGACATCGACACCGGTGCCGCGGCCCCGGTGAAGGCCACCTCGGAGAACGCCTCCAAGGCCATCGCCGCCGCCAAGGTCAAGGGCACCGGCAAGGACCTCGCCCTGGAGCTGGACTACGCCACCAAGGCGGAGGGCGCCTACCCGATCGTCCTGGTGACCTACGAGGTCGTCTGCGACACCGGCAACAAGGCCGACACCCTCGGCACGGTCAAGTCCTTCCTGGGCTACACCGCGAGCGACGAGGGCCAGAAGGTCCTCACGGACGCCGGTTACGCCCCGATCCCGGCCGAGATCAACGCGAAGGTCCGGGAGACCGTCGCGGGCCTGAGCTGACCCGGAGCCGCCAGCGTGGTGCGGCCGCGCGCACACGGCCGCACCGCGCCGGTACCGGCCCCCACCGGACCGGCGCAGCACGTACCTCAGCAGCAGGACAGCAGTCGGCAACACAGCAGTAGGACGGAACGACAGGCGACGGGGCACCCGGGCCCGGGACCCGCCCCCCGCCTGTCGCCACCCACCACCCCATCCGGTGCACCGCCGCCAGGGGAGCCACCGCTCCCCCACACAGACCGGAAAGACATGGCTTCCACCACACCCATAGAACCTCTGGACTCCCCTCCCCCGGGACCGGCCGCTCCGCCCGTCACCGGGAGCACGTCCACCGGCCGCGCGGGCGACAAGATCTTCCTCGGTCTGTCCCGCGGCTCCGGCATCCTGCTCCTGGTGATCATGGCGTCGATCGCGGCGTTCCTCACCTATCGCGCCGCGATCGCCATCTCGAAGGACGAGGGCAACTTCCTCACCACCTTCGACTGGAACCCGGCGGGCGACCCGCCCGTGTTCGGCATCGCGGTACTCCTCTTCGGCACGATCGTCAGCTCGGTCATCGCGATGGTCATCGCGGTCCCGATCGCGGTCGGCATCGCGCTGTTCATCTCGCACTACGCGCCGCGCAGGCTCGCCACCCCCATCGCGTACGTCGTCGATCTGCTCGCCGCCGTGCCGTCGATCATCTACGGCATCTGGGGCGCGCTCTTCCTCGTCCCGTATCTGGAGGGCCTCAACCTCTGGCTGGACGACTTCTTCGGCTGGACCTATATCTTCGAGAAGACCGAGGTCGGCGTCGCCCGCTCACTGTTCACCGTGGGCATCCTGCTCGCGATCATGATCCTGCCGATCGTGACCAGCGTCAGCCGTGAGGTCTTCCTCCAGGTCCCCCGTATGAATGAAGAAGCGGCCCTCGCGCTCGGCGCGACCCGCTGGGAGGTCATCCGGATGTCGGTCCTCCCCTTCGGCCGCTCCGGTGTCATCTCCGCCTCGATGCTGGGCCTCGGGCGCGCGCTCGGCGAGACGATGGCCGTCGCCACGGTCCTCTCGCCGAGCTTCGTCATCTCGGCCCATCTGCTCAATCCGGGCGGAGGCACCTTCGCCCAGAACATCGCCGCGAAGTTCGACGAGGCCAATGAGCTGGGGCGGGACGCCCTGATCGCCTCCGGACTGGTGCTGTTCATCCTCACCCTGCTGGTCAACGGCGCGGCCCGGCTGATCATCGCCCGCCGCAAGGAGTACTCGGGGGCCAACGCATGACCCGGACAGCAGTACAGGACAGGCCCGCCCCGGCCCCCACGGGCAAGCGCGGCGGCCTCACCAGCCGCTCCCTGCCCCGCTGGGCACCGGCCGGTTTCGCCGCCGCCGGCATCGTGCTGGGCTGCGGCCTCGGCGCGGTCGCCGGATGGCAGAGCAAGACGCAGTGGGGCCTGCTCTCGGCCCTGTTCTTCATGGCCGTCTCGTACACCGTGACATCGGTCGTCGAGAACCAGCGGCAGGCCAGGGACCGGCTGGCCACCAGCATCGTCTGGGTCTGCTTCATCCTCGCCGTCGTCCCGCTGTTCTCCCTGATCTGGGTGACCGTCAGCCGGGGTGTGAAGGTCCTCGACGGCTACTTCCTGACCCACTCGATGGCCGGAGTCCCCGGCTTCCAGGCCGGCGGCGGCGTCTACCACGCCATCATCGGCACGCTGGAGCAGGTCGGTCTCGCCACCCTGGTCTCGGTGCCGATCGGCCTGCTGACCGCGGTCTACCTCGTCGAGTACGGCAAGGGCGCGCTCGCCAAGGCCGTGACCTTCTTCGTCGACGTCATGACCGGCATCCCGTCGATCGTCGCGGGCCTCTTCCTGCTCTCCATCATGCTGATGTTCGAGCTGAGCCCGTCCGGTCTGATGGGCGCGCTGGCGCTGGCGATCCTGATGATCCCCGTCGTGGTCCGCTCCACCGAGGAGATGCTCAAGCTCGTCCCGAACGAGTTGCGCGAGGCGTCCCTCGCCCTGGGCGTACCGAAGTGGCGCACGATCCTCAAGGTGGTCATCCCGACCGCGCTCGGCGGCATCACCACCGGTGTGATGCTCGCGATCGCGCGTATCGCGGGTGAGACCGCGCCGATCATGCTGCTGGTCTTCGGCAGCCAGCTGATCAACACCAACCCGTTCGAAGGCGCCCAGTCCTCGCTTCCCTTCTACATCTGGGAGCAGTACCGGGTCGGCAGCGAGGCGTCGTACGACCGCGCCTGGTCCGCCGCCCTGGTCCTGATCGCCTTCGTCATGATCCTCAATCTGGTCGCCCGCGGCATCGCCCGCTGGAAGGCCCCGAAGACCAGCCGCTGACGCGCGGCACCCGGGAAGTGAACTGAACTCATGGCCAAGCGAATCGATGTCAGCGGACTGACGGCCTTCTACGGCTCCCACAAGGCGATCGAGGACATCTCGATGACGGTGGAGCCCCGCTCGGTGACGGCCTTCATCGGCCCCTCCGGCTGCGGCAAGTCCACGTTTCTGCGCACCCTGAACCGGATGCACGAGGTCACCCCCGGTGGCCGCGTGGAGGGCAAGGTGCTCCTGGACGACGAGAATCTGTACGCCTCGAACGTCGACCCCGTCGCGGTGCGCCGCACGGTCGGCATGGTCTTCCAGCGCCCGAACCCGTTCCCGACGATGTCGATCTACGACAATGTCGCGGCGGGGCTGCGGCTGAACGGCTCGTACAAGAAGAACCAGCTCGCGGACGTCGTCGAGAAGTCGCTGAGGGGCGCGAACCTCTGGAACGAGGTCAAGGACCGGCTCAACAAGCCCGGCTCGGGCCTGTCCGGCGGCCAGCAGCAGCGTCTGTGCATCGCCCGCGCGATCGCGGTGGAGCCGGACGTCCTGCTGATGGACGAGCCGTGCTCGGCTCTCGACCCGATCTCCACGCTCGCGATCGAGGATCTGATCGGGGAGTTGAAGGAGCGCTTCACGATCGTCATCGTCACCCACAACATGCAGCAGGCCGCGCGAGTCTCCGACCGCACCGCCTTCTTCAATCTGGCGGCGGTCGGCCAGCCCGGCAAGCTGATCGAGATAGACGACACGGAGCGCATCTTCGCCAACCCCTCGGTCCAGGCGACCGAGGACTACATCTCGGGCCGCTTCGGCTGATCCCCACGGCCGCCGCACTCCGCGCACCGCACCGCCGCGCTGCCGCGGACGCGGCGGCGGCCCCAAGGCGTCCTGCGGTGCTGCATGGCGGTGCCACCGCGAGGCGAAGGGCCCGCCCCTCCCGGGGGCGGGCCCACTCGCGTGTTCCCGCACCGCGCTCGCCTGGCCGGGCCTGTCGACACTCTTACGGGAGTGGCGCTCCCACCCGCCTGTCCACGCCTCTGGAAGGGCAGCCTCTCCCGCCGGACCGTGTCCGGGCTCCTCACCGGGACCGCGGGGCGCTCCTGCCCGCCCTGTCCTCGCTGCTCCCCACCGGGACCCTGCGCCACCGGGACCCGCCCTCCCGCAGGGCCTGCGGGCTGCGCAGGAAGGTGCCGGGGCCGTCCCACCCGCGCCGTGCCGGGCGAACCGCCCGTCTCTCCGTGACCGCGCCCGTGTCGGCGCGGTACCCGCCCCCGTAAAATCCGGCCTGTGGACGACGACGAGCGGGTCTTCCGGCGGAGCACGTGGGGCACCAACCGTTACGTCTACAACTCCCGCAACCCGCTGGGCCGCGTCCTGATCGCCGCCGCCGTGCTGGCACTGGCCGCGCTGCTGGTGCTGATGGCCAACCGCGCGGGGCCGTTCGCCCCTTCCCCGGCTCCCGGCGACGACGCACCGGCGGACAGCCCCCTGCCCCACCGGTCGGCTCCGGCCACGGCGCCGGCTCCCCCGGGCGCGGGCCCGTAACTGGTACTGGCTTGGGAACCGGCGATACGGGCCCCTGAGCCCCGCAGCATGTGAAACCCCGCAGCCCCGCCGGGCACTGAGCCCATCCGCCCCTCCCGGCCCCTGGATCCCGCGCCCCGGAGCCGTAACGGAGAAATCCGGGCCCGTGGGCCGTATCGGGGAGAAGCCCGCGCCCCCCGAGCCGTATCGGGGAGAAGCCCAGCCCGGAGGCCGTCAGCCGAAGGCCAGGTAGACCATCCCGTAGCTCATCGCCGCCACCGCCGCGGCCGCCGGCATCGTGATGAACCAGCCGAGGACGATGTTCTTCGCGACGCCCCAGCGAACCGCGTTGACCCGCTTCGTCGCACCGGCGCCCATGATCGCCGAGGTGATCACATGGGTGGTGGAGATGGGTGCCTGGAAGAGGAAGGCGGAGCCGAACATGATCGACGCGCCGGTGGTCTCGGCGGCGAATCCCTGCGGCGGGTCCAGTTCGATGATCTTGCGGCCGAGGGTCCGCATGATGCGCCAGCCGCCGGCGTAGGTGCCCAGCGAGAGCATCACCGCACAGGCGATCTTGACCCAGACCGGGATCGCGTCGCCCTGCTGCTCGACATCGGCGATGACGAGGGCCATCACCACGATGCCCATCGTCTTCTGCGCGTCCTGGAGGCCGTGCCCGAGCGCCATCGCCGCGGCGGAGACCGTCTGGGCGATACGGAAACCCCGCTTCGCCTTGCTGGGGTTCACCCGGCGGAAGATCCACAGGATCGCGACCATCACCAGATAGCCCGCGATCAGCCCGACGAACGGCGAGACGAACATCGGGATGACGATCTTCTCCAGCACCCCCGACCAGATGACCTCCGTGCCTCCGGCGAGCGCCGCGCCCACCATGCCGCCGAACAGGGCGTGGGAAGACGAGGACGGCAGTCCGAAGTACCAGGTGACGAGGTTCCACACGATCGCGCCGACGAGCGCGGCGAAGAGGATGCCCATCCCCTGGCTGCCGTGGGGCGTCTCGATGATCCCCTCGCTGACGGTCTTGGCGACACCCTGCCCGAGAAAGGCTCCCGCGAGGTTCATCACCGCGGCCATCACGAGCGCCACCCGCGGGGTCAGCGCGCGTGTGGAGACGGAGGTCGCGATGGCGTTCGCGGAGTCGTGGAAGCCGTTGGTGTACGTGAATCCGAGCGCGACGCCGATCGTCACGATCAGAGCGAAGGTGTCCACAAGCTTCAGGACTCCTTGACCGCAATGGTCTCCACGGTGTTCGCGACGTGTTCGAAGGCGTCCGCGGCCTCTTCCAGCACATCGACGATCTGCTTGAGCTTGAGGACCTCGATGGCGTCGTACTTGCCGTTGAACAGCGTGGCCAGAAGCTTGCGGTGGATCTGGTCCGCCTGGTTCTCCAGCCGGTTGACCTCGATCCAGTACTCGGTGAGATTGTCCATGGTCCGCAGATGCGGCATGGCCTCCGCCGTCAGCTCCGCGGCCCTGGCCAGGACCTCGATCTGCTGTTCGACCCCCTTGGGCAGCTCCTCGACCTGGTAGAGCACGACGAGGTCGACGGCCTCCTCCATGAAGTCCATGATGTCGTCGAGGGAGGAGGCGAGCTTGTAGATGTCCTCGCGGTCGAAGGGCGTGATGAAGGAGGAGTTCAGCTGGTGGAAGATGGCATGGGTGGCGTCGTCGCCCGCGTGCTCCGCGGCCCGCATCCGCTCCGCGATCTCGCTCCGGGAAGAAGCATCGGCCCCGAGCAGTTCCATCAGGAGCCTGGAGCCCGTGACGATGTTGTCCGCGGACGCGGCGAACATGTCGTAGAAGCTCGTCTCCCTGGGGGTCAGACGAAATCGCACGTGGGGTCCTCGGGGTGCTTGGATTCGGACAGGCTGATGCTAGGTGCATTCATCCGGCCACGGCCAACCGGCTTTCTTCAGTGTCGCCCATGGATCAGTGTGATCATCATGTGGCCCCGGCAGCCGTCCGTCACCCGTATACCCGCCTTCCGCCGCACCTCACCGGCGCGGTTCTGTACCATATACCCGTGAGGGGTATACACCCCGGATACTGAACACCGCATGCTTTTGCCCACGCACCGGCCGCCACCGGCACCCGGACCGCCTTCTCCACCCGGCGGCCCCACCGGCGGCGCACCCACCGCGGCGGCGGCCGTGGCAGCGCGGCACGGACAGACAGACGCCAGGACAACGGGAGGACCCGATGACGACCACCGAGGCGGCCGGCCCCCCGGTCACCGACACCCCCCGGATCGAGGGCGCTCCGGTCACCGATCATGACCAGGGCGTTCACGGGTACCACAAGCAGAAGGACGAGCACCTCAAGCGGCTGCGCCGGATCGAGGGCCAGATCCGCGGCCTCCAGCGCATGGTCGACGAGGACGTCTACTGCATCGACATACTGACCCAGGTCTCGGCGTCCACCAAGGCCCTGCAGTCCTTCGCCCTCCAGCTCCTGGAGGAGCATCTGCGCCACTGCGTCGCCGACGCGGCCCTCAAGGGGGGCAATGAGATCGACGCGAAGGTGGAGGAAGCCACCAAGGCCATCGCCCGCATGATGCGCACCTGATCCGGCCCGTCCTCCCGGCACCGCTCCCGGTCCGCGCGACACGGGAGGACGGCCGCGGGACGGATGCGCCGAGGGGCGCGGACATACGGCAGGGCAGGGGCGGCACCGCCCCTGCCCTTACGGCATCTCCGTCAGTCCGGCTGCGCGAGCGCCGCCCGCTCAGCCGCCACCTTCAGCACCTCGTCGATACGGGCCGGGCTCAGCCTCTCCCCGTCCGCGGCGGACGCCGCGATGATCAACTCGCCACACAATTCGATCTCGGCGAGGGCCACGTGGTCCTGAACCAACGTCGTACTGGGCGGAGCCACGTGCTTTCACCTCTTCCTCCGGTGTCGACTTCCTAGCGTAGGGAGTGATGCACGGACAGCGCATGGCACGTCCGGACCATTTAGGCCCTGACCCTTCCGGTGTAAATGTCTCGCCGGTCGGGCAGTCGTACGATCACGGGCGCCCCGAAGTCGTACAGAACCGTCGTCGACGTCACCCCCACCGAGGCGCTCCCCTGCCCGAGACTGAAGCGGTGCCGCACCTTCCGCAGCCGCCCCTCCTCGTCGAGATACGCGTCGAACGGCACCGTGTCCCGGGCGAACCCTTTCGCCGCCGCCATCAGTGACGCCTGCGCGTGCGGCCGGGCGACCCGCGCGGCGTACGCGATGTCCGCCTGCCCCCGGAAGTGGCGCACCGTCGCTCCGGACAGCCGCTTCTTCCCGACGTACGTCACCTCACGCGCGCCGCGCAGCAGCTCGGCCGCCGCGAGCGGATCGGTCGCGCCCCCGGTGACCAGATTCCCGTCCTCCAGGGTCGTCGTGTCGATCCGCACCCACTTGTCGGCGGGCACCCCCGCGCCCCGGTTCTTCATATAGAGCGCCCCGGGCGTCATCAGCTCGGTGACCGGCCGGTGCTTCACCACGCCCGAGGGGTCCTTGGGCAGGACGACGGTGAGCCGGCCCATCCGGCGGCCGAAGTCGTAGCCGCCCTCGCCCTGGATCGTGACCCGCGTACCGCCGGTGACCGTCTCGATCGACGTACGGGCCCTGGCACTGCCCGCCTCGATCAGCGTGTCCGCCGCCCTGACGACCACGGCCGCCCGTGCCGCGGCCGGCCCCGGCCGCCCGCCGGTCACGGCGTCCGCCGAACAGCCGCCGACCGCCATCGCCCCCAGTACGACGGCGGTGACGGCGAACATCCCGCCCCCGCGCCCGTGCCCCTGCGCCACCATCGTCTGCCAACCCCCAACACCGGAACCGCTGATCCGTCGGAGACCTCCGCCCGCCCCGCCTAACGACCGCCGGAGCCCGCCGTCACGCGGCGCCCCGCGTGGCGCGAACCCCCGCAGCCGTGGACGGGCGGCACCAGTACCGTGGAGACGTGCCTCCGCAAGCCTCCACCGACGACACTCCGGCGCCTCCCCCCACCCATCGCACCACCACGACCGAGCAGGGCTCGTTCGCCGTGGCCGTGTGCGGCTGCGGCTGGCGCGGACCGGCCCGTCGATCCCGCGAACGGGCCCGTACGGACGCCGCGGAGCACGCCTCCGCGCCCCTGGCCCGGGCGGGCTGCGCCTAGGGCGTGTATCGAAAGTCCCGCCTGGCCTGCGCCGCCCAGCACGCACACTCGCTGCGTTGTCGGAATCGCCCAAGTACGTCCAGTACGAGGGCGACCCTCCGCCTTGCGATTGCACGCACCGGACGCCGCAGGCCCCGCCCTCCGGGCGGACGGCGCTACTTTCGATACACGCCCTAGGGGCAGCGGCGACTGCGGCCCCGTACACCCCCGGCGCCGGGAGCGGAGGCGTGCTCGCGCGGCCGGGTCGCCCGGACGGAGGCGTCTGGATGGCCGAAGCGGAGCGGGACCGGTGCCCTTGACATCAAGGACCCCCTTTCCCTCCGTACCGAGGTGCCTCCCATGACCCGATCCACAGACCACGACGGCCCGAACCGTTCAGCGGACTGCCCGGAGGACCGTTCGACGGCCCCTGTCCCCGCAGGCGCCACCAGGCACTGCACCGGAAAAGGCGGCCGCATGGCCACGCTGACGGCGACCACGGCACTGGCCCTGGCGCTCCCGCTCAGCGGCGCCGCGTCCGCCGCCGCCCCCGGCCCCGTCCCGACCGCGTCCAAGCCGGACGGCCTGATCGAGAGTTCGGTCGCCGTCGGCGCCACCGGGCTGATAGCCGGGGCGGGCACGGTCCTGATCGTGCGCCGCCATCAGCGCCGCAGCAGGGGCCGCCGCTGAGCCCTCCGTGCCGCCCACGCCGAAGCCGACGCTCCTACCCAACGGCCGCGGGCCCGGGGCACGCGAACCCTGGACGGCCCCGGGAGAGACCCCCGGGTCCGTGATCCGCCCGGGCGCCGGGCGGATCAGGCCGCCAGGTCCTTCTCCCCCGTACCGTCCGAGCGCGGCTCGGGGATGCCGAGCGGTTCTGTCAGACCCGCGCCCGCACCGGACGCCGACCGCTTGGACCGTACGAGCCATGCCGTGCGCCCGGACGCGGCGACCGCCGAGACCAGCGGGGTCAGCAGGGCCTGCGCGAGAGGCGCGAGCAGCAGGGTGACGGCGGTGCCGAGGGCGAATCCGCCGATCACGTCGGTCGGGTAGTGGACGCCCATGTAGACCCGCAGAAAGCCCTCGGCGAGCGCCAGACCGAGCGCCGCGAAGCCGAACTTCCGGTGGGCGAGGAAGACGCCGACGGCGATCGCCATCGCCATCGTGGAGTGGTCGCTGACAAAGGAGTAGTCGGTCTTCCCGGTGACGAGGACCTCAAGGCTCTTGTGGTCCACGAACGGCCGCGGCCTCTCCACGAACCCGCGGATCGGGATGTTGATCAGCAGCGCGACACCCGCGGCGAGCGGCGCCCAGACGAGCCCGGCGACACCCGCGACCGACTCCTCGGCGCTCGCGCGCCGGCGAACGCTCCACCAGCACCAGAGCGCGACGACGACGAGCCCGAGCATGATGCCGTACTCGCCGACGAACCCCATGACCCGGTCGAACCAGGGCGGAGCGGCCTTCGCCAGGCCGTTGATGTCATGAAGCAGGCTGAGATCGGGCCCCGAGGCCCCTCTCGACTCCGCCAGGGAGAACTCCACCTCCGACTCCGCCGGGGAGACCCCCGTTGCGAGTCCAGCCATCTGCCGCGGCCCCTTGCCTTGTATCGCCGTGTCGTCGTCCTGCGCCGGCCCGCCTGCGCGCGCCGCGCTCCACCACCCCCGTGGTCAGCGCCCGGTGACCGCCGCGCGGGGTCCTCACCCGATCGTCGCGGCCGCTCCGTCCAGGGAACGGCTCATTCGGCGTGTACGTTCCACTCTCTACCGAACGATCACCATGACGTTATCGAAGAGAAACACATCACCGCAGCTCAGGGCCTTGGCTCAACGGAGAGTTCCGGCCATGCCCGACGCTCCGTCACGCCTGCGGGGGCAGCTTGGGGAGCGATTTCGCGCCATCCTCGGTGACCCTGGTCGCCCCGAAGTAGTCCGCGGTGTCGATCTTGTCGAACCGGATCACGGCGCCGGGTCGCGGCGCGTCGATCATGTATCCGCCGCCGACGTAGATGCCGACGTGTCTGATGGCCCGCGAGTTGGTGAGATCGTCCGAGAAGAAGACGAGATCACCGGGGAGCAGTTCCTCGCGCGAGGGATGAGGCCCCGCGTTGTACTGGTCGTTCGCCACCCGCGGCAGCTCGATCCCCACCGTCCGGTACGCGGCCTGGGTCAGCCCCGAACAGTCGAACCGCCCGCCCTGCTCGGGCGTCCCGTTCCCGCCCCACAGGTACTTCGTGCCGAGCTTCTGCTGTGCGAAGTTGATCGCCCCCGCCGCCTGCCGCGAGGGATCCACCCGCCCGACCGGCCGCGCGAAGCTCTTCTCCAGGGTGCGGATGACCTTCACATAGTTCTGCGTCTCCTTGTACGGAGGGACTCCGCCGTACTTGATGACCGCGTACGCCCCCGCGTTGTACGCGGCGAGCATGTTGTTCGTCGGGTCGCCGGGCGCCTTCTTCACATAGCCGGCCAGCTTGCAGTCGTACGAAGCGGCGGACGGAATGGCGTCCGCCGGATCCCAGACGTCCCGGTCCCCGTCCTTGTCCCCGTCGACACCGTGCGCCGCCCAGGTCCCGGGGATGAACTGCGCGATGCCCTGCGCGGCGGCGTGGCTCTGCGCCCTGGGGTTCCAGCCGCTCTCCTGGTACAGCTGCGCGGCGAGCAGGGCGGGGTTGATCGCGGGACAGAGGTTCCCCCACTTCTGCACCAGCGGCTGGTAGCGGGCCGGCACGGCCCCCTTGGCGAGGCCGACGGACCCGTTCTTGCCGCCGCCGCCCCCGAAGAGCCCGGCGGCGGCGGAGTACGTACCCACGACGAGCAGCGCGAGAAACGCGAGACACGCCCCGAAGGACACGCCCGCGACCAGCCACGCCTTACGCACCGTCAACCGCCCTTCACCCCGGGGGAGTCCGCCGCCCCGCGCCAGTGTAGGTGCGGCCGCCCCGATTCAGGAGGCGGACGCCGGGACGCCGCACCCCCGCCGCCGTGCCCCGGATGCGCTCCCCCTGCGCCCTGCCCGGCCCTCTTTCACCCCCTCCCGCCACGGGCTCACGTACCGTCAGGACCCGCCCGGCGCCCGGCCCTGGGCGCCCGGCGGCCGTATGTCGCCGTGCCGGCCTCTCCCTCCGGCCCGGGCGGCAGGGCGCGCTGGCCGTACGGAAGGAGAACCGGGAGAAGGACGGGAGAGAGGCGGGAGAGACGTGGGAGCCGACTGCTTCGGCGTCGGCTGGGACTCAGGCGGCCGTAAAGCGGGCATCCTGTCCACAAAACGTGAGGATCGCCCCAAAGGTGGAACAACGACAGTCATTGCCCGGAGTCACGCAGCGTGATACACAGAGTGACGGTACGGGCTCCTCACAGTGCCACCGGTCCACATTCCCCGCAGGTCAGGGCGGCGAGGATCGGTCATACGTGCGGAGATCGGGTAAAGAGACCCGCCAAGTCGGCATACGCGGGCGGTTTCATCAGCGAAGATAGAGCGATGGCCCGTGCCGAGGGGTACGGGCAGCGAACAACCCGACAGGGGCGGTGAGTTACACATGATCCTGGCAGCCGAAAAGGGCGACATCACCACCATCATCGGCGGTATCGCCCCGAACTGGGGGCCTTTCGGGAGCCTCGGAAGCGAGGCCCGGGTGATGATCGAGGTCGTGATGGCGGTGGCCATCCTGCTGTGCCTCGGCATCGCGATCTGGGGCGCGGCCAAACAGCGCATCGGAGCGACCGCGCTGCGCGACACGTTCAGCGCCGAACAGGGCAAGGGCCTGATCGTCGCCGGACTGACCGGAGTCTTCATCATCGGGTCACTGGGGACCGTCTTCACGATCGTGTACGGGATGGCCGTCTGACCCACCCGCACGCCCCGGACCCTCTCTTCCCTCCGTCCTCTCCCCCGCGTGCCCGGCCCACCCTCAGAGGTTGCGTCTCCCCGATGTCGAGTCACCACACCGCGTCCGCGCGGAAAGCAGCACGACCACCGTCGTCGTACGGCACGGAGTCGTGCTGCGCGACATCCCACGAGGGGTACGAGGGGAAGTACGCGCATGAGCCCCGGTGACGACCACGGCTACGGCGGCGACCCGGGCCGCGCCGACGACGGCTTCGGCGGCACGGGCCAGACACGCACCCGACTGCCCGGCGCCACCGACCCCGACATCTACGGCGGCGCCCGCCGCCCCGTCCGCAACTCCCGTTCCCTCATCACCGTCGTCGGCGTCGTGGTCCTCCTCGTCGCCGCGATCGCCTTCGCCAACCGGGGCGGCCCCGGCGACGACGACGAACCCACCGGCTCCGCCAAGGGCCCGGAAGCACGGACCACGGCGGCCACCGGTGTGAAGCCGGTGGAGGGCAAGGCGGGCGGAATCCCGACGGGCTACGCGAGAGACGAGCAGGGGGCGCAGAGCGCGGCGGCGAACTACGCGGTGGCCCTGGGATCCGACGGCATGTACGACAAGAACCGCCGGAACGAGATCGTGAACACCGTGTACGCGCCCGAGGTCGCGGAGGCCCGCAGAGGCGATCTCGACAGGGTCTACTCCGACGAGAAGTTCCTCACCGGCATCGGACTGAAGGCCGACGGCAAGGCACCGGACGGAATGATGTTCGTGTCGCGCTTCAATCCCGTCGGGGCCAAGACAGAGAGCTCCAGCGGCACGTCCGCGCGGGTCTCCGTCTGGTACTCCGCCTTGTTCGGACTGGCCGGCGAGGATTCGAAGACCCCGGTCACCGAGAGCTGGCACACGGCCGTCCTCGATCTGAAGTGGGTCGGAGGCGACTGGAAGGTCACCGACTACACCCAGAAGGACGGTCCCGTTCCGGTCGGCCGCGACCAGAGGGCCTCCGGCTCCCAGGAGATGGCCGACGCCATCCAGCAGTTCGGAGGGTTCACGTATGCGCGTTAGCCGTCGCGCTCTCCCGCTCACCGCCGCCGTCGCCGGACTCCAGGCCACGGCGGTGCTTCTGGCAGCCCGGGCCACCGCCGCGCCGACCCCGCCCCCGACGACACCCGCACCGAGCCCGAGCACTACGAAGCCGGGCTGCGAACTGCTGAGCGGCCCCGCCCTGGACCGCTGCACCGGCGAGAACTCCAGCAACGCCCCCAGCAACCCCACCGACGCCCTCGACCCCCTCTCCTCCCTCGCGAAGGGCTGCGCCGACGCCGCCTCGTGGACCGTCGACACCCTCTCCAAGGCCGTGAAGTCCACGGCCACCGTCGACTTCACGAACACCACCTTCCTCTCCCAGTACGCCGTCGTCTTCGCCGCCGCCACCATCCTCACGCTCCTCCTGTGGCTCCTCGCGGTCGCCAAGCGCGCCATCCGCGGCGTCCCCCTGATGACCGCCGTCTCCGAAGCCATCGGCTTCCTCTGGCTGACGGTCCTCGCCTCCGCGTTCACCCCCCTGATCCTCTACACCCTCGTCTCCGCCACGGACGGCGTCACCGAGGTCATCGCGGGCGGCACCAAGGGCCAGACGGACATGTTCTTCGGGAACTTCTCCGAAGCGCTCAAGAAGGGCACGGACATCGGCGGCGGCCCGATCATGCTGATCGTCGTCTCGCTCGTCACCGTGCTCGCCGCCGGAGTGCTCTACCTGGAGCTGTTCATCCGCGCCGTGCTCCTCTACGTCGGCGCCCTCCTCGGCGTCGTCGTCTACGCCGGGCTCGTCGACAAGAACATGTGGGGCCATGTCCGCCGCTGGGCCGGCATCATGATCGCGATCATCCTGGTCAAGCCGGTCATCGTCATCGTGCTCGGCCTCGCCGGCGCCCTCTCGGCCGACAAGGGGCCCGACTCCTTCTCCGCCGTCGTCTCCGGGCTCGCGATCATCATCCTGGCCATCTTCGCGTCCGCGATGATCTACCGCTTCGTCCCCGGCTTCGGCGACGAGATCGTCGCCTCCCGCAACAACCGCCTCCAGGGCGGCGCCGAGAACGCCGCGGCCGCGGTCATCAGCTCCCCCGCCGCCCTCGTCTCCCAGGGCATCAAGACCCACAGCACCCGGGGCAACCCCGGCGGAGGCGGCGAGAGCAGCGCCGCCGCCCGCCCCTCCAACCCCATGGGCGGAGGCGTCGCCGCCCACAGCAGCCGCCCCACCGGCGGTACGGGGGCCGCCGCGCCCGCGCCCCGTAGCGGCACATCCGGAAGCAGCACCCCGCACAGCAACCGCAAGAGCACAGGAGGCTGAGGGCGTTGACCACCCAGTCCCATCCCATCGCGCCCCGGCGTACGTACCTCATCGGCCGCGCCCGGCCGAACGCGATCGTCGGCAAGAACCGCGAGACCGGCGAGATCGCCCTGATCATCGCCGGCGCGTTCCTCGGCATGATGAGCGGACTGCTGGTCCCCTACCTCGCCCCGCGCATCGTGCTGCTGATGGGCTTCCCGCTGCTCGCCCTCGCCGCCGTGTACGTCCCGTACAAGCACCGTACGTTCTACCGGTGGTTCGAGATCAACCGCAGCTTCAAGCGCACCGTCCGCGCCGGCACCGTCTACCGTTCCGCCGCCCCCGAGGCCGGCACCCGCGCGGACGGCCGCGAGGTCGAGGTCGGCCCGCCCCCCGGCATCGGCCGCATCAACTGGCTCGCCGCCCCCTTCGGCCCCGACGAGATCGCCGTACTCCTGCACGCCGACCGCCGCACCGTCACCGCCGCCATCGAGATCGAGGGCCCCGGTGTCGGCCTGCGCGACAGCGAGGACCAGGAGGCCCTCGTCGACCGCTTCGGCACCCTCCTGAAGCACGTCGCCAACGGCGACGGTTTCGTCACCCGCCTCCAGATGCTCGCCCGTACCCTCCCCGCCGACCCCGACGCCCACGCCAAGGACGTCGCCCAGCGCGGCGACACCCGGGCCCCGGTCTGGCTGCGCGACTCGTACGACCAGCTCCAGTCGATGGTGTCCACCTCCAGCGAGCAGCACCGCGCCTACCTCGTCGCCTGTATGCACTACACCCGCGAACTCGCCGCCGAGGCCCATGCCATGGCCCGCGCCGCCCGCCAGACCACCAAGTCGAGAAGGATCGACAAGGACGCGGGCCTCGCCGTCGTCATGGCCCGGGAACTGACCGACATCTGCGCCCGCCTCGCCGAGGCCGACATCCGCGTCCGCCAGCCGCTGGGCCAGGGCCGACTCGCCTCCCTCGTCCACTCCATGTACGACCCCGACCACCCCATCGACCACATCCAGGCCATGACCAAGCGCAACGCCTGGCCCGCCGAACTCGACGCCATGGAGCCCACCTACCTCCAGGCCAAGACCCGCGAGTCCTCCACCCGCGCCCCCTGGTGCCACGCCACGGCCTGGGTGAAGGAGTGGCCGATGACCCCCGTCGGCGTCAACTTCCTCGCCCCCCTGCTCGTCCACACCCCCGATGTGATCCGTACGGTCGCGGTCACCATGGACCTCGAACCCACGGAGGTCGCCATCGAGCGCATGCTCACCGAGAAGACCAACGACGAGGCCGACGCCAGCCGCGCCGCCAAGATGAACCGCACGGTCGACCCCCGCGACATCGCGGCCCACGGACGGCTCGACCAGCGAGGTGAAGATCTCGCCAGCGGCGCGGCAGGCGTCAATCTCGTCGGGTACATCACTGTGTCGTCGCGTTCCCCCGAGGCTCTGGCCAGGGACAAGCGGACGATCAGGGCCTCGGCCGGCAAGTCGTATCTGAAGCTGGAGTGGTGCGACCGCGAGCACCACCGGGCCTTTGTGAACACCTTGCCGTTCGCGACCGGCATCCGCCGATAGCCGCCGTTAGGGGCCCTGATGCGAGATCCGCTGTCTGTCCTCACCGAGGCGTTCACCTCCTTCCTCTTCGGCAAGGTGGAGACGACCCGCCTGCCGGTCCGCACCTCCACCGGGCAGGCCCAGGCCGTCTATCTGCCCACGGCGGCACCCGGCCTCGGCGACTCCGGCGTGATCATCGGCCGCGAGGTCTACAGCGGCAAGGGCTACATCTACGACCCCTTCCAGCTGTACGGCCAGCAGCTCCCGGCGCCCCACTGGCTCGTGCTCGGTGAGTCCGGCAACGGCAAGTCCGCGCTGGAGAAGACCTACGTCCTGCGCCAGCTCCGCTTCCGTGACCGGCAGGTCGTCGTCCTCGACGCCCAAGGCGAGGACGGCGTCGGCGAGTGGAACCTCGTGGCACAGGAACTGGGCATCACGCCCATCCGCCTCGACCCGATGACCGCGCTCGACGGCGGCATCCGGCTCAACCCGCTCGACCCCGCCATCACCTCCACCGGCCAGCTCGCCCTCCTGCGTACGATCATCGAAGTCGCCATGGGCCACGGCCTCGACGAACGCTCGGGCTTCGCCCTCAAGGTCGCCCACGCCTACGTCAACGAGACCATCACCGACCGCCAGCCCGTCCTGACCGACATCGTCGAGCAACTGCGCCACCCGGAGGCGGAGTCCGCCGAGTCGATGAACGTCGACATAGACGATGTACGGGCCTGGGGCCTGGACGTCGCCCTCGTACTGGACCGGCTCGTCGACGGTGACCTCCGGGGCATGTTCGACGGCCCGACGACCGTCGGCATCGATCTCGACGCGCCGCTGATCGTCTTCGACCTCTCCCACATCGACCGCAACTCGATCGCGATGCCGATCCTGATGGCGATCGTCGGCGTATGGCTGGAGCACACCTGGATCCGCCCCGACCGGAAGAAGCGCATCTTCCTGGTCGAGGAGGCATGGCACATCATCAACAGCCCCTTCGTCGCCCAGCTGTTCCAGCGGCTGCTGAAGTTCGGCCGGCGCCTCGGCCTGTCGTTCGTCGCCGTCGTCCACCATCTCTCCGACGTCGTCGACGGCGCGGCGGCCCGGGAAGCGGCGGCCATCCTGAAGATGGCCTCCACCCGCACCATCTACGCCCAGAAGGCGGACGAGGCACGAGCGACCGGCCGGGTCCTCGGACTGCCGCGCTGGGCCGTCGAGATCATCCCGACCCTCACTCCCGGTATCGCGGTCTGGGACGTCAACGGCAATGTCCAGGTCGTCAAACACCTCGTCACCGAGGCCGAGCGCCCCCTCGTCTTCACCGACCGGGCCATGACCGAGTCCTCACGCCCGTCTCTCCCGGAGGATCTGGAGGCGGCGGAGTGGGAGGCCGAGCAGCGCGCGGCCCTGATCGAACAACAGCAGCTCAACGATTCCTCCGAGTCGACGGTGGCATGAGATGCGCGAGCAGCACCAGCAGAGAACGGGCGGCGGAGGCGTCCCGGACGGCCTGCTGTTGGGGCTGCTCGGCTTCCTTCTGAGCCTGTTGCTGCTGGTCTGGACGGCCACCGGTCTCGCGGGCCTGCTCGGCCGCGGCTCGTGGCCGACGGGCGTCACCTTCAAGAACACCCCCCAGGCCGTGCGTTCACTCGCCGCCTCCCCCCAGGACCTCCCCGCCGCCTGGCCGACCACACCCCCCGCCGAGTTGTCGGGCTACGGCCTCTTCTGGGGCATCGCGATCAGTGAACTGATGGTCCTGATCGTCCTCACGATCTTCGTCCTCGGGACCCTGGCCCGCTGGAAGGCCGTCCGGGCAGCCCGCAGGGACCGCATGCGCGCTTACGGGAAGGGCCCGACGGACCCGCACACCGACCGCACGCACCGGAACCAGCCGTACGAGCACGACACCCCCGCCCTTGAGGACACGGCCCACCGGCCCGACGCCCAGGGCCCCATGCCTCCCCCACCCACACCGTCCTTCCCGCAGCCCGAGCTGCGCTCCGCACATCACCCCGCCCAACCGGCACCCACAGTCCCGGCAGCGCCCGACACCTCCGTGCCCCACGCCTTTGCCGCACAGGGCCCCCGGCCCCCGCGCACGGAAGGCACCCCGCCTGCGGCGGTGGCGGGCCCGCCGACCGGGCAGGGATACACCCCCGTGCCCTCCCCCCGGGTTCCCCGCGTCCTCTTCGGCGATCCGGCCACCCGCCGCCCCGCCACGGTCCAGGCCGTACGGGACGCCGAGGGCGCCGCTCTTGTCGTCACCTCCGACCCCACGGTGTGGGCGGAGACCAAGGACGCCCGCGCCAAACTGGGCCCCGTACTGGTCTACGACCCGGGGCATCTGTGCGACACACCCGCGCGTCTCCACTGGTCCCCCACGGCCGGCTGCGACAACGCCGCGACCGCGGCGGCCCGCGCCACCGCCCTCCTCGCCCCGGTCCGCCCGCGCTCGGTCCTCGACACGGCCATGGCGGACACCGCCGACACCCTCCTGCGCTGCTGGCTGCACGCCGCCGCCGTGGACGGCCGCCCGTTCAAGCAGGTCCACCGCTGGGCCCAGGGCGGTGGCGCCCAGGAGGCCGTCCGTATCCTGCGTACGCATCCCCAGGCCACCGCCGGACTCGCCGGTCTGCTCGAATCCGCGCTGACCGCCCATCCCGAACGCCGGGAGATCGCCCAGCAGTTGGTGGCCCGCGCCCTGTCGTCGCTTTCCTCGATCCATATCCGCGAGGCTTGCACCCCGAACAGAACTGATTCCCTGACCTTGGAATCTTTCCTCAACGAAGGGGGAACCCTCTATCTGGTGGGCGAGCCCATTGAGGATCCCAAGGCCCACCCCGGAGCGATGCCGCTGCTGACCGCGCTGGCGTCAGACGTGGTCGAGCACGGCCGCCGCATGGCCGCACGGTCATCCGACGGTCGGCTCGACCCACCAATGACGCTCATCCTCGACGACGTCGCAGCCGTTGCCCCACTCCCCCTGCTCCCCGACCTCCTCACCGCCGGTCAGGACCAGGGCCTCCCGACTCTCGTCCTCCTTCGCTCCGCCGAACAGGCCCGCGCCCGCTGGCCGCAGTCGGACCTGCCCGTCTAGGAACTGCCGCTAGGAGCCGACCCGTCCGGGTCCCAGAGCCCTACAGCCGGGCACAGCCGGCCGGCGGCTGTTCCTCCCAGGCTATGAGGGCATGCGCCATGTGGTCCCGGGTCTGGGGTCCGTAGACGCCGTCCGCGGAGATGCCCTCCCGCCGCTGCACGGTGAGTACGGCGTTGCGCGTCAGCGGCCCGAACCTTCCGTCGGCGACGATGTTGATCCCGTAACACCGCCGGATCGACTGCTGCAGAACCTTCACAGCAGGGCTGGCGTACCCCTGCTGCAGATGACAGTGAATCCCGCCACTGCTGGACATCGGCATGCCCACGATGGAACCGTTGGCCGCTGCGATGGCGCCCGCGATGGTGCACCCGGGGCTCGCGGCGGCCGGCCCGGCCGCAACCACGACTAACCCCGCCGCGACTCCCATCGCGGACACGATCGATACCAGTTTCCTCTTCATGTCCATGGCCATGTGTCCCCCTCGGTCAGGTAGCACAGATGTGCGATTACCAGCAAGGTAGACGAGCGGCACGGCACGGGACAAGCACCCGAACAGGACCTGGCGAGAACTAGCCAACACGGTCCGCCCCACTCAGCCACGAGGGCGGAGGGCAGCCATCAGGCGTGGGGACTTCTGACCCACAACGCAAAAATGCCGTGGTTCCCGGACTGTAAACAATCCAGGAACCACGGCCAACAATTGTTCGGCGGTGTCCTACTCTCCCACAGGGTCC